>NZ_JBHXTG010000081.1:0-25480 GCF_042677465.1 Kitasatospora sp. NPDC127111 | reverse complement strand
CGTTGGTCGGGTTGAGGGCCGCCGCGTTGTGAACCCCGGAGGTTACCCCGGATGGGCCCGCGGCTTCCGGCCGCGGGCCCTTCCGCGTTCCCGGGGTCGCGTTCCCGGGGCCGCGTTCCGCCGGCCCGGGGCGGCGTCAACGGGCTGAGGCGGCGCCGTGCACCCATCCGGGGGTACCCGACTCGCGCCGCCTCGAAGGCGCGCTTCTCATGGGGTGTGATGCGACACACACCTTGAGGAGGGACCTTCATGCCCGCAGCCACCCGTGCCCGTTGGGTCCTCGCCGGCGCGACATCCGTGGCCCTCGCGGCCAGCGGGTGCAGCAGTGACGGCGGGGGCGGCGGTTCGTCGGACACCGGCAAGACCTTCAGCTACCAGAGCAGTGAGCCGCAGAACCCGCTGCAGCCGGCGAACGCCAACGAGACCGGTGGCGGTCGCATCATCCAGAACCTCTTCAAGGGGCTGGTCGACTACGACCCCAGCAACGCCCAGCTCCGGATGCAGGTCGCCGAGTCGATCGACACCAGCGACTCGCAGACCTACAACGTGACGCTGAAGTCCGGCTGGACGTTCCACGACGGCACGCCCGTCCAGGCCAAGAACTTCGTCGACGCCTGGAACTGGGGCGCGACCACCAGCAACAACCAGATCAACAGCTCCTGGTTCTCCGACATCGAGGGCTACAAGGACGTCCACCCGGAGAGCGGCCAGCCGACCGCGACGAAGATGTCCGGCCTGACCGTCGTGGACGACACGCACTTCACCATCAAGCTGAGCGGCAAGGTCTCGTACTTCAAGTACAAGCTCGGCTACATCGCCTTCTCCCCGCTGCCGAGCGGGTTCTTCAACGACCCGGCCGGCTACGGCCAGAAGCCGGTGGGCAACGGCCCGTACCAGTTCGTCAGCTGGGACCACAACCAGCAGGTGGTGACCAAGACCTTCGCGAACTACCAGGGCGTGGACAAGCCGAAGAACGGCGGCGTCATCTTCAAGATGTACAACACGGCGGAGGCCGCCTACGCCGACCTCCAGTCCAACAACCTGGACGTGATGGACCAGGTGCCGCCGTCCGCGCTGGCCACGTACAAGAGCGACCTCGGTGACCGGGCGATCGACTCCCCGCAGGGCGCCATCCAGAACCTCGGCTTCACGCTGTACCAGCCGGAATGGGCCCCGCCGGAGAAGGCGCTGGTCCGCCAGGGCATCTCGATGGCGATCGACCGCGACACCATCACCAAGACGGTGCTCCAGGGCTCGCGCGCCCCCGCCAGCGCCTGGGTCGCGGACGGCGTGCAGGGGTACAAGGCCGGCCAGTGCGGCGAGTTCTGCACGTTCAACCCGGACAAGGCCAAGCAGCTGATCGCCCAGGGCGGCGGCGTCCCGAACAACAAGCTGACCATCACCTACAACGCGGACGGCGGCCACAAGGAGTGGGTCGACGCGGTCTGCAACTCGATCCGGCAGAGCACCGGGGTGGAGTGCGTGGGCGACCCGAAGCCCGACTTCAAGACCGCCCGGGCGGCGATCACCGGACACCAGATCAACGGGATGTTCCGGACCGGCTGGGTGCAGGACTACCCGCTGAACGCCAACTTCCTCGCCGACGTCTACCGCACCGGCGCCGCGTCCAACGACTTCGGCTACAGCAACCCGCAGTTCGACCAGCAGGCCACCAAGGCCGACCAGGCCCCCAGCGTGGCCGACTCGGTGACCGGCTACCAGGCGGCAGAGGCGGTGCTGCCCAGCGGCATGCCGGCCATCCCGCTCTGGTACTACCGGACCAACTCGGGCTACTCCGCCAACGTCCACAACGTCACGTTCGACTCCTTCGGCAACCCGGCCTGGACCCAGGTCCAGGTCAACGGCTGACCGGGCCGCCGCACCGGCCCCGCCCTCCCCGCACGGAGGGCGGGGCCCGGGCACTCGACCCACCCGGTCCCTAGGAAGGAGGCTCTGATGGGCAGTTACGTGCTGCGGCGGGTGCTGCAGATGATCCCGGTGTTCATCGGCACCACGCTGCTGATCTTCCTGATGGTCTACACGCTGCCGGGCGACCCGGTTTCGGCGCTGTTCGGAGAGAAGGCCGCCGACCCCGCGGTGGTGGCCAACCTCAAGCACAAGTACTACCTCGACCAGCCGATCTGGAAGCAGTACCTGCACTACATGGGGAACCTCTTCCAGGGGGACTTCGGCACCAGCTTCACCGGCCGCTCCGTCAGCGACATCATGGCCGACGCCTTCCCGGTCACCATCCGGCTGGCGCTGCTCGCCTTCGGCTTCGAGATGATCTTCGGCCTCCTCCTCGGCCTGGTGTCCGGCCTCAGGCGGGGCAGCGTCCAGGACACCCTGGTCCTGGTCCTCACCCTGCTGGTGATCTCGATCCCGGTCTTCGTGCTGGCGTACCTCGCCCAGACGATCTTCGCGACCAACCTCGGCTGGGTCACCCCGACCGTGCAGGACTCCACGGACATCTCCCAGCTGATCCTGCCGGCGATCGTGCTGGGCTCGCTCTCCCTGGCGTTCGTCGCCCGGCTCACCCGGACGTCCATCGGCGAGAACCTGCGGGCCGACTACATGCGCACGGCCGTCGCCAAGGGCCTGCCGCGGCGGACGATCGTCACCCGGCACCTGCTGCGCAACTCGCTGATCCCGGTGGTCACCTTCCTGGGCACCGACCTCGGGGCGCTCATGGGCGGCGCGATCGTCACCGAGGGGATCTTCAACGTGCAGGGCGTGGGCAACGTCCTGTACCGGGCGATCAACCAGAAGGAGGGGCCCACCGTGGTCGGCATCGTGACCGTCCTGGTGATCGTCTACCTGGTCGCCTCCCTGATCGTCGACCTGCTCTACGCGGTCCTGGACCCGAGGATCCGCTATGCCTGACCTCCACGACGAGAGCGACTTCGAGCCGCACCCCAAGCCCGGCCTCGACCACCTGGACTACGCCGGCGAGCAGGGCATGGCGGTCGAGCAGGAGACCCTGGTCGAGCCGAACCCGGACAAGCGCGAGGAGGCGCGCAGCCTCTGGGGCGACGCCTGGCGGGACCTGCGCCGGCGGCCGATCTTCCTGATCTCGGTGCTGCTGATCGTGCTGCTGGTCCTGATGGCGATCTTCCCCTGGGCGTTCACCGACGCCAACCCGCGCCAGGCCGACCTGGTGCACAACTACCTCAAGCGGCCCGACTGGACGGACTTCTTCGGCGCCGGCTGGTTCGGCTACGACGCGCTGGGCCGGTCGATCTACGCCCGGGTGATCTACGGCGCCCGCGCCTCGATCACCGTGGGCATCTTCGTCACCGCCGGGGTGACCCTGCTGGGCGGGCTGGTCGGCATGACCGCCGGCTACTTCGGCGGGGTCCTGGACGCGGTGCTGTCCCGGATCGTCGACATCTTCTTCGGCATCCCGCTGCTGCTCGGCGCCCTGGTCATGCTGAACGCCTTCTCCGCCCGGCGGACGGTCTGGAGCGTGGTGATCGCGCTGGTCGTGCTCGGCTGGACGCAGATCGCCCGGGTCATGCGCGGCGCGGTGCTGACGGTCAAGCAGTCCGACTACGTGGTCGCCGGCAAGGCGCTGGGCGCCGGTACTCCGCGGTTGATGTTCCGGCACATCCTGCCGAACGCGGTCGCCCCGGTGATCGTCGTGGCCACCATCGCGCTCGGCGGCTACATCGCCACCGAGGCCACGCTGAGCTTCCTCGGCATCGGCCTGCAGGACCCGACCATCTCCTGGGGCATCGACATCTCCTCGGCCCAGAAGGTGATCCGGACGGCCCCGTACGTGATGTTCTTCCCGGCGGCGGCGCTCTCCCTCACCGTGCTGGCCTTCATCATGATGGGCGACGCGGTCCGCGACGCCCTCGATCCGAAGCTTCGCTGAGCGAGGGGACGCATCGTGACTACAGCTGTGGACAGCACCAAGCCCCAGCGCGAGGCGCCCTACCAGGGGCCGCTGCTCGAAGTCCGGGACCTGCACGTCGAGTTCGTCACCAGGGACGGGGTGGCGAAGGCGGTCAACGGGGTCAACTACAGCGTCAGCGCGGGGGAGACGCTCGCGGTGCTGGGCGAGTCCGGTTCGGGCAAGTCGGTCACCGCCCAGGCGATCATGGGGATCCTGGACATGCCGCCGGCCCGGATCCCCCGGGGCGAGATCCGGTTCCGGGGCCAGGACATGCTGAAGATGGGCAAGGAGGAACGGCGGAGGATCCGCGGCCAGAAGATCGCGATGATCTTCCAGGACGCGCTCTCCTCGCTCAACCCGGTGCTCACCGTGGGCTTCCAGCTCGGCGAGATGTACCGCGCCCACCACGGGATCCCGCGCAAGGAGGCCAAGGAGAAGGCCGTCGAGCTGATGGACCGGGTGCGCATCCCCGCCGCCGGGCAGCGGGTGAACGACTACCCGCACCAGTTCTCCGGCGGCATGCGCCAGCGCATCATGATCGCGATGGCGCTGGCCCTGGAGCCGGACCTGATCATCGCGGACGAGCCCACCACCGCGCTGGACGTCACCGTCCAGGCGCAGGTGATGGACCTGCTCGCCGAGCTGCAGGCCGAGTACCACATGGGGCTGATCCTGATCACCCACGACCTCGGCGTGGTGGCCGACGTCGCGGACAAGATCGCCGTGATGTACGCCGGGCGGATCGTGGAGACGGCGCCGGTGCACGAGCTGTACGCGCGCCCGGCCCACCCGTACACCCGCGGCCTGCTGGACTCCATCCCCCGGCTGGACCAGAAGGGCCAGGAGCTGTACGCGATCAAGGGATTGCCGCCCAACCTGCTGCGGATCCCGCCGGGGTGCGCGTTCAACCCGCGCTGCCCGCGGGCCCAGGACATCTGCCGGGCCGAGGTGCCGGAGCTGTTCCCGGTGACCGAGGAGGACGGCACCGAGCTGGCCGGGCGGGGCAGCGCCTGCTTCTTCTGGAGGGAGACGCTCCATGACCGCTAACGGGGCCAGTGCGCTGGGGGCGGCGGTGCCGGAGGAGGCCGTGTTCGCCCAGGAGGTGCCGCGCGGCGAGCCGATCCTCGAAGTCCGGGACCTGTTCAAGCACTTCCCGCTGACCCAGGGGGTCGTCTTCAAGAAGCAGGTCGGCGCGGTGAAGGCGGTCGACGGCGTCGACTTCGACCTGATGCAGGGCGAGACGCTCGGCATCGTCGGCGAGTCCGGCTGCGGGAAGTCCACGCTGGCCAAGGTGCTGATGAACCTGGAGCCGGCCACCGGCGGTTCGGTGCGCTACAAGGGAGAGGAGATCTCCCGCCTGTCGGGGGCCGGGCTGAAGGCGGTGCGCCGGAACATCCAGATGGTGTTCCAGGACCCGTACACCTCGCTGAACCCGCGCATGACGGTCGGCGACATCATCGGGGAGCCGTTCGAGATCCACCCCGAGGTGGCGCCGAAGGGCGACCGCCGCCAGGCCGTCCAGGACCTGCTGGACGTCGTCGGCCTCAACCCCGAGTACATCAACCGGTACCCGCACCAGTTCTCCGGCGGCCAGCGCCAGCGCATCGGCATCGCCCGGGGGTTGGCGCTCAAGCCCGAGATCATCATCTGCGACGAGCCGGTCTCGGCGCTCGACGTGTCCGTCCAGGCGCAGGTGATCAACCTGCTGGAGCAGCTGCAGAGCGAGTTCAACCTCTCGTACATGTTCATCGCGCACGACCTCTCGATCGTCCGGCACATCTCCGACCGGGTCGGCGTGATGTACCTCGGCAAGCTGGTCGAGATCGGCAGCGACCTGGAGATCTACGAGCACGCGACGCACCCGTACACCCAGGCGCTGCTCTCCGCGGTGCCGGTGCCGGACCCGACGGCGCGCGAGTCCCGGGACCGGATCGTGCTCACCGGGGACGTGCCCTCGCCGGCCAATCCGCCGTCCGGCTGCCGGTTCCGCACCCGCTGCTGGAAGGCGCAGGAGCGCTGCGCGGTGGAGGTCCCGCTGCTGGCGGTGCCGTCCTGGCTGGACGGGCTCGCCCGGCACGAGTCGGCGTGTCACTTCGCGGCGGAGCGCGAGATCGGACAGAGCGCGGCGGAGCGCGAGTCGGGACCGGGCACGGCGGAGCGCGAGTCGGGACCGGGCGCGGCGGAGCGCGGGGCGGAGGGGGAGGAGCCGCCGCCGGCCGAGCCGGAAAGCGGTTGACACCCCGGTCCGGATCCCGAACCCGGGGCGCGCCCTCCATCCGGAGGGCGCGCCTTCGTGTTGCCTGCGGAAACACCGGAATTCGATGGCCGGTTTTGATCATTACGCTCCGTAAAGCATCGGATACCGGCGAATAATGTTCGCTATCCGGAAATCGGAATCCCGAGCTCCGGAAGCGTTATGCCGGAATTTGGCGAGCATTGTCACGACTTGGTCTGAGCATGTAATTGAAAAGAGATGTGACGTGGATTCCGCCGGAGGGGTCCGGTGATCGATAGTTGCTCTGCGCGTATCAGTGGTCACCTCGCCAACTGTGCGGATCGGCCCTGAGATGTCGACCCTCGCCATGCCCGGCACACCGAGTGGCGGGGCGCCGTTCGTTCGTAAGCCCCTAAAACGAGGAGCAGTTGAATGAGGCTCACCAAGACCATGCGGTGGACCGCGCTGGCGGCCTGCACGGCGCTCGCGATCTCCGCGTGCACCACCGGCAGCGGCAAGAAGTCCACGGAGGGCGCGAACGGCGGGTCCGGGAAGAAGGGCGGCTCGATCAGCATCGAGTCGGGTGAGCCGCAGCACGGCCTGGTGCCGCAGAACACCGCCGAGTCCGAGGGTGCCCACGTCCTCTCGGCGCTCTTCGCCGGCCTGGTCGAGTACGACCACAAGGACAACTCGCCCCAGCTGCGCGTCGCCGAGTCGATCGAGAGCCCGGACGCGACCGTCTGGACGATCAAGCTCAAGGACGGCTACACCTTCCACAACGGCGAGAAGGTCGTCGCGCAGAACTTCGTCGACGCCTGGAACTGGGGTGCCAACCAGGACAACGCCGCCGAGGGCCTGCCCTTCTACGACAAGATCGTCGGGGCCGAGGAGCTGGCGCCGGGCAAGGACAAGAAGCCCAGCGCCAAGGAGCTCAAGGGCCTCAAGGTCGTCGACGACAAGACCTTCACGGTCACCCTCAAGGCGCCGTTCTCGCAGTTCAAGACCATGCTCGGCTACACCGCCTTCTACCCGCTGCCGAAGGCGTTCTTCACCGACCCGAAGGCCTTCGAGGAAGCGCCGATCGGCGACGGCCCGTTCCAGATGGACGGCAAGTGGGAGCACAACAAGCAGATCAAGGTCAAGCGGTACGAGAACTTCCCGGCGGCCGACGGAAAGGCCAAGCTGGATTCCGTCACCTTCAAGATTTACGACAAGCTGGAAACCGCGTACAACGACCTCCGCGCCAACAACATCCAGATCACCAACAAGCTCCCGGTCTCCGCGATGGCGACCGTCTCCCAGGAGTTCGGTGACCGCTACATCTACAAGCCGGAATCCGGCGTCGGTTACCTCGGATTCCCGATCGCGACCAACCCGGCGTTCGCGAAGCCGGAGATCCGCAAGGCGATCTCGATGGCGATCGACCGCGAGGCGATCACCAAGACCATCTTCTCGGGCACCCGCAAGCCCGCCGACGACTTCATCAGCCCGATCATTCCGGGATACCGGCAGGGCGCGCTCGGCGACGTCGTGAAGTACAACCCGGCGAAGGCGAAGGAGCTGTTCACCCAGGCCGGCGGCCTGCCCGGGAACACGCTGGAGATCGGCTACAACGCGGACGGCGGCCACAAGGAGTGGATCGAGGCCGTCGGCAACCAGCTGAAGAACAACCTCGGCATCGAGGTCACCTTCAAGCCGTTCGAGAAGTTCGGCGCGATCCTGAACGCCCTCGGTGCCAAGCAGTACTCGGGCGCCTTCCGGTCGGCGTGGTCGATGGACTACCCGTCGATCGAGGACTACCTGCGCCCGATCTTCTCCAAGGTCGCGATCGAGAACGGCTCCAACTACGGCGGCTACGTCAACGAGGAGTTCGAGGCCCTGCTCGCCAAGGCCGACAGCGCGAAGACCGAGGCCGAGGGCATCAAGCTCTACCAGCAGGCCGACGACATCCTGATCAAGGAAGTTCCGTACATCCCGATCTACACCTACATGTCGTCCGCGGCCTACACCAAGGACGTCAAGAACGTGGTGATCGACGCCCAGAACCGCATCGACCTCGCCAACGTCGAGCTGGCCTGACCGCGCACCAGCTGACCGGTACGTCCTGACGGGCGGCGCGGGCGATCCCCGCGCCGCCCGCCACCGGCGTGCCCCGAGCCACGAGGAGGCCGCATGGGCCGCTATGTGGTCCGCCGGATCATCCAGGCCATACCTGTGATCCTCGGCGCGACGTTCCTGATCTACGCACTGGTCTTCCTGCTGCCCGGCGACCCCATTACGGCACTGGCCGGTGAGAAACGGGCCGATCCCACCGTGGTGGCGGTGCTGCGGGACCGGTACCACCTGGACGACCCGTTCTTCGTCCAGTACTGGGACTACCTGGTGGGTCTGTTCAAGGGTGACTTCGGCGAGGACTACCGCGGCAACGAGGTCGTGGACGTCATGACGAACGCCTTCCCCTACACCATCAACCTGGCGGTGACCGCGCTGGTCATCGAGATGGTGGTGGCCATCACCGCCGGTGTGGTCGCCGCCCTGCGGCGGGGCCGGTTCATCGACAACCTGGTGCTGATCTCGACCCTGATGGTCATCTCCATCCCGACCTTCGTGATCGGCTTCGTGCTCCAACTCGTGCTCGGGGTCAAGCTCAACACCGACTACGGCTTCGACTTCTTCCCGGTCTCCTTCAACGAGGAGGCGGGCTTCCGGTCCTACCTGATGCCGGCCTTCGTGCTGGCCTCCACCTCGCTGGCGTACGTCGCCCGGCTCACCCGGACCAGCCTGATCGAGGTGATGCGCGCCGACTACGTGCGGACGGCGGTGGCCAAGGGCCTCAGCCCGTTCCGGGTGGTCGTCCGGCACGGGCTGCGCAACGCGCTCATCCCGATCGTCACCTTCCTGGGCATGGACCTCGGCGGGCTGATGGGCGGTGCGGTGATCACCGAGGGCATCTTCAACATCCCCGGGGTCGGGCACCAGTTGTTCCAGTCCGTCTACCTGCGTGAACGGACCATCGTGGTGGGCATCGTGAGCGCCCTGGTGCTGGTCTACCTGTTCGCCAACCTGGTCGTCGACCTGCTGTACGCCGTCCTGGACCCGAGGATCCGCTATGAGTGAGCCGACGAAGAGCGAGAACACGACGGTGGCGATCCCGGGGCAGGCCGGCTCCGGGCCGGTCGCGGGCGGTGCCGCCGCCCCGGCGGCGGGCGGGGCCAAGGGCGGCGAGCGGGTCGCCAGCCTCTGGACCGACGCCTGGTACGACCTGCGGCGCAACCCGCTGTTCCTGATCGGCGGGTTCCTGGTGGTCTTCATGGTGGCGCTCGCCGTCGCCCCGCAGCTGTTCACCGACGGGGACCCGTCCTCGGCGGGCTTCTGCAACCTGAGCGACTCGCTGAAGCGGCCCAGCGCGGAGCACTGGTTCGGCTTCGACGTGCAGGGCTGCGACGTGTACACCCGCGCCGTCTGGGGCGCCCGGAACTCGATCATCGTCGGCATCCTGACCACCAGCCTGGTGGTCGCCGTCGGCGGCGCCCTCGGCCTCTGGGCCGGCTGGACCGGCGGGCTCTGGGACAGCACGCTCTCCCGGGTCACCGAGATCTTCTTCGCCATCCCGCTGCTGCTCGGTGGCATGCTGATCATGTCCACCTGGGGCAAGGGGAACGCCTGGACGGTCTCCGCGGTGATGGCCGTGCTCGGCTGGCCGCAGATCTACCGGCTGATGCGCTCGGCGGTGCTCTCCAACAAGCACAACGACTACGTGGTCGCGGCCCGGGCGCTCGGCGCCGGCACCGGACGGATCGTCAGCCGGCACATCCTGCCGAACGCGGTCGCCCCGGTGATCGTGGTCTCGACCATCAACCTGGGCGTCTACATCGGCGCCGAGGCCGCGCTGTCCTACCTGGGCATCGGCATCCAGTCCCCGGCGATCTCCTGGGGCCTGATGATCAGCGACGCCCAGGCCCGGTTCCTGACCGCCCCCCACGTGCTGCTCTTCCCGGCCGCCGTGCTGAGCATCACCGTGCTGGCCTTCATCATGCTGGGCGACGCGGTCCGCGACGCCCTCGACCCGAAGCTGCGCTGAGGAGGGCCGCGGACGATGAGTGACGTGACGAAGCCGTCGAGGGTGTCGAAGGACGCGGTGCCGCGCCAGAACGCGGTGGAGGTGGTCGCGGGCCGCCGGGAGAACCTGGTGCCCGGCACCCCGCTGCTGGAGGTCGACGACCTGCACATCGAGTTCCACACCCGGGACGGCGTGGCCAAGGCCGTCAACGGCGTGAGCTACTCGGTGTCGGCCGGGGAGACGCTGGCCGTGCTGGGCGAGTCCGGTTCGGGCAAGTCGGTGACCGCGCAGGCGATCATGGGGATCCTGGACATGCCGCCGGGGAAGATCACCGCCGGCGCGATTCGGTTCCGGGGGGAGGACCTGCTCACCATGAGCCCCAAGGCGCGCCGGGCGGTGCGCGGCCGGAAGATCGCGATGATCTTCCAGGACGCGCTCTCCTCGCTCAACCCGGTGCTCAGCGTGGGCTTCCAGCTCGGCGAGATGTTCCGGGTGCACCAGGGCGCCTCGCGCAAGGAGGCCAAGGAGAAGGCCGTCGAGCTGATGGAGCGGGTGCGCATCCCGGCGGCCCGGCAGCGGGTGAACGACTACCCGCACCAGTTCTCCGGCGGCATGCGCCAGCGCATCATGATCGCGATGGCGCTGGCCCTGGAGCCGGACCTGATCATCGCGGACGAGCCCACCACCGCGCTGGACGTCACCGTCCAGGCGCAGGTGATGGACCTGCTCGCGGAGCTGCAGGCCGAGTTCAACATGGGGCTGATCCTGATCACCCACGACCTCGGCGTGGTGGCCGACGTCGCGGACAAGATCGCCGTGATGTACGCCGGGCGGATCGTCGAGACCGCCCCCGTGCACGAGCTGTACGCGCGCCCGGCCCACCCGTACACCCGCGGCCTGCTCAACTCCATCCCGCGGCTGGACCAGAAGGGCCAGAACCTCTACGCCATCCAGGGCCTGCCGCCGAGCCTGCTGCGGATCCCCCAGGGCTGTGCGTTCAACCCCCGCTGCGACCGGGCGGAGGACCGCTGCCGGACCGAACTCCCGCGGCTGGTCCCGGTGCTGGGCGCCGACGGGGAGGACCTGCCCGGCCGCCGCAGCGCCTGCCACTTCTGGAAGGAGACCCTCCATGGCTGAGCCCATCGTGGAGGTCAGGGACCTGGTCAAGCACTACCCGCTGACCCAGGGCATCGTCTTCAAGAAGCAGGTCGGCGCGGTGAAGGCGGTGGACGGCGTCTCCTTCGACCTGCAGAAGGGGGAGACGCTCGGCATCGTCGGCGAATCCGGCTGTGGCAAGTCCACGCTGGCCAAGGTGCTGATGAACCTGGAGCGGGCGACGTCCGGCCAGGTGCTGTTCAAGGGCGAGGACATCACCCGGCTCTCCGGCGCCGGGGTGAAGGCGGTGCGCCGGAACATCCAGATGGTGTTCCAGGACCCGTACACCTCGCTGAACCCGCGCATGACGGTCGGCGACATCATCGGGGAGCCGTTCGAGATCCACCCCGAGGTGGCGCCGAAGGGCGACCGCCGCAAGGCCGTTCAGGACCTGCTGGACGTGGTCGGCCTCAACCCCGAGTACATCAACCGGTACCCGCACCAGTTCTCCGGCGGCCAGCGCCAGCGCATCGGCATCGCCCGGGGGTTGGCGCTCAAGCCGGAGGTGATCATCTGCGACGAGCCGGTCTCGGCGCTCGACGTGTCCGTCCAGGCGCAGGTGATCAACCTGCTGGAGCAGCTGCAGAGCGAGTTCAACCTCTCGTACATGTTCATCGCGCACGACCTCTCGATCGTCCGGCACATCTCCGACCGCGTCGGCGTGATGTACCTCGGCAAGCTGGTCGAGATCGGGACGGAGGACGAGATCTACGCCCACCCGACCCACCCCTACACCCAGGCGCTGCTCTCCGCGGTGCCGGTGCCGGACCCGACCGGGCGCGAGCAGCGCGAGCGCATCCTGCTCAGCGGCGACCTGCCGTCGCCGGCCAACCCGCCGTCCGGCTGCCGGTTCCGCACCCGCTGCTGGAAGGCGCAGGAGCGCTGCTCCACCGAACTCCCGCTGCTGGCGGTGCCGTCCGGGCTGACCGGGCCGGCCGCGCACGAGTCGGCGTGCCACTTCGCCGAGGTGCGGGACGTGATCGGCGCGGGCTGACCCCGCACCGGCCGGGCCCCGGAACCGCGTTCGGGTTCCGGGGCCCGGCCGTGTCCGCCTGCCGTGTCGCGCGCCGCGTCCGGCCGCCGGGACCGCCTGCGGTGTCCGGCGGCCGCGGGCGTCACTTGGTGAAGCCGACGTTCTCCCAGACGATGTCGGAGAGGCCCTGGGCGCCGATGTTGGCGAGGTTGGCGCGGGCGCCGTACAGCTGCGGGCGCTGGTAGAGCGGCAGGACGCCGGCGACCTTCCACAGCTCGCCGTCGGCCTGGTTGATGGCATCGAAGGAGGTGGCGGCGTCGGTCGCGCCGGCCGCCCGGTCCAGGGCGGTGTCGACGGCCGGGCTGCCGGCCTGGGCGTGGTTGGTGCCGCCGTTCTGGACGAAGTTGGCGCGGCTGCCGGTGGCGGGGAAGGGCGTGCCGAGCAGCGAGTAGGCGGTGATGTCGAAGTCGTGCCGGTTGATGTACTTGTCGAAGAACTCGTTGGGGCTGGCGATCACGACGGTGACCCTGGCCCCGACCATCCGGAGGTCGTGGGCGGTGGCGTTGGCCTCGTTCTGGGCCTGGGTGACGCCGCTCGGGATGACCATCCGCAGGCCGAGTTCCTTGCCGTCCTTCTTCCGGACGTCGCCGTCGAGCTTCCAGCCGGCCGCGTCGAGCTTGTGGACCGCCTCGCCCGGGTCGTAGCGGCTGAGGCCGAGGGAGTTGTCCCGGTAGGCGTTCTGGTTGGCCACCAGCAGGTGGTTGTTGAGGTTGACGGTGGGCCAGTCCAGGCCGGAGAGGTCGGTGCGGGTGATGGCGTCCCGGTTGATCGCCTGGAACAGCGCCTGCCGGACGGTCGGGTCGGTCAGCACGGGGCTCTTGCCGTTCAGCGTGATCTGGCGGAAGTCGGGCCCGCCGGCCCGGCGCACGGAGCCGCCCTTGGTGGCCTTGATCAGCTGGTAACCGGCCACGTTCGGGCCGTTGCTGAAGAAGTCGACGGTGCCGTCGCCGAAGGCCCCGGCCATCGTGTTGGGCAGCATGGCGCGGAACTCGATGCGGTCCAGCATCGGCTTGTCGCCCCACCAGGCCGGGTCGGCGACCAGGGTGACGGTCTGCGCCGCCCGGTCCAGCTTCTCGACCTTGAACGGGCCGGCGGTGACCGGGATCGCGTCCAGGTAGGCGGTGTTGAACAGCTCCGGGGTGGCGATCCGGCTCGCCGGCAGCAGCGGGGCGTTGGCGGCGCCGTTGAACATCGACTGCCACTCGGAGAACGGACGCTCGAAGGTCATCACGGCCTGGAAGTCGTCCTTGCCCCGCTCGACCGAGGTGACCAGCTCGAAGCCGGTGCTGCTGGACGGCTTGTAGGCCGGGTCCTTCCCGTTCAGCGCGCGCCAGTTGGCCTCCAGGTCGCGCCAGGTGATCGGGGTGCCGTCGGACCACCTGGCCTTCGGGTTGAGCGTCCAGGTGACCACCTGGTGGCCGTCCCGGACCTCGGCGTGGGCGTCCTGCAGGTAGGCCGGGTTGACGGTCTGGGTGCCGGCCGCGTCGGAGCGGAAGAAGGTCGGCAGCAGCGGCTTGGTGACGGTGACGGTGGAGGACTCGGTGCCGTCGGCCTGGATCGGCGACCACTGGGTGGAGAACTGGGCGATCGCGACCCGCAGGGTGCCGCCCTGGCGCAGGTCGGCGCGGTCGTGCGGGTTGATGTCCATCGCGGTGAGCTTGGGGGTCTCCAGCGTGGACGGGATCGCCACGGCGTCGTCGGGGCCGGCGGAACAGGCACAGAGCGTCAACGAGAGGGAGACGGCGGTGAGGCACGCGAGCAGGGCCGTGCGGCGTGACAGGTGGCGGCGGCCCATGGCGGTACTCCCGATGCAGATGTGACGAACGGTGCGCGTGGTGTGGCGTCACATCTTGCTGACCGGGGAGCGCGGTTGTCGAGGGGGCGGGCCCGGATCGGGCCCGCCCCCTCCACGACGGATCCGGGTCAGACGGTGGTGAACTTGACGGTGCGGTCCTTGTCGCCGGTCTTGTCGAAGACCGAGGCGATGGCGTCGGCGGCGTCCTGCGGGGTGATCACACCCGTCTGGCCGTCCTTCTTCTTCACCTTCACCTTGTCGAACACGCCGTTCAGCTGGCCGTTCAGCGCGTCGAGGTCCCACTTGGGCACGATCTTGCCGGAGGCGTCCGGCACCAGGGTGATCGTCCTGGCGGCGGTCTTCGGGCCAAAGTCGAAGGTCTTGGCGCCGGCCACGAGGTGGATCTTCCCGTTGACCACGGACTTGCCGAGGCTGTCCGCGGCGGCCTGCAGGGCCTGGGTGGAGACCTTGGGCTGCGCGGCCGTGACGGTCAGCGCGACGGGCTGCTCGGTCTTGCCGGCGGCGCGGTCGCGGTAGGCCTGCTCGACCTGGTCGACGGCGGAGGCGGAGTCCACCGCCTGACCGGCCTTGCCGGGCACCACGACCGGCTCGCCGTTCTCGCCGAACTTGACGTAGCCCTCGGTGAGGCCCTGGCCGGAGCCGGTGGCCAGCCCGTCCAGGGCGGCCTTGAGCTTGGCCCGGTCCACCTTGACCTCCGGCGGCACGGCCTTCTCGTCGCCCTTCAGCGAGCTGATCACGTCGACCGGGTTGTACGAGTGCTGGGTGAGCTTGTCCACGGTGGCCGTGGTGTCGAAGCTCAGCCCGGCGACGGCCGGGTCGAGGTCCAGGGTCTGGTCGCCGATCTTCAGCTTGAGCGGCTGCTGGCCGGCCTTGCCGACGCTCTCGTCGAGCTGGTGGATCGCCTGGTCGCGGTTGCTGCCGCCGATGTCCGTACCGAGCACGACGGTGCCCTTGGGGACGTCGGACTGGTTCAGCATCAGGCCGGTGCCGTACGCGGCGGCGCCCAGGAAGAGCACCCCGCCGACGCCGTAGACGCCGAGCTTGACCAGCTTCTTGCCGGAGCCGCCCTTCCGGGGCTTGGCGGTCTCGGTCTTGGGGGCGGCCGGCTTGGCGGGCTCGGCCGGCTGCGGCGCGGGCGCGGGGGCCGGCACCGCGGCGGTGGTCTCGCCGTCCGGGCGGACGGGCGGGCCGTTGAAGGGGTCGGCGGGGGAGCCGGGCTCGCCCTGGCGGCCGGGGGCCCCGGGGAAGAGGCCGCCCGGGGCGGCGGTGCCGAACGGGTCGGTGCCGAACGGGTCGGTGCCGGCCGGGGGGCGCTGGGCCGCGAACGGGTCCGTCCCGGCCGGGGCCGAGGCGAACAGGCCCGGCTGCGGCCGGCCGTTCTGCGGGGCGCCGTTGGCCTGCGGGGCGCCGTTGCGGGGGCCGCCGTTCTGGGGCAGGCCGGATATGGCGGCGGGCGGCGGGGTGTCCTGGCGGATGGGCTCGAAGCCGTCGACCGAGGTGTCCTCCGGGTTGGCCGCGTCGGGGGCCACGGAGGCCATCGGGGCGCCGGGCCGTCCGGGGGCACCGCCGGCCGGCCGGCCGGAGCCCTGCGACTGCGGACGGCCGCCGCCCTGCCGCTCACGGCGCGGCAGCGGGCCGCCCGGGGCGACGGACCCCTCCTGCCCGAAGGCGGGCGAGGAGGGCGGACCGGCGGGGCCGTCCTCGTACACGCCGGCCTCGTCGGCCGGGGCGTCCGGGCCGGGGCCGAACGGGGACGCGGGCGCGCCGGTGGGGCGCGGGGCGGAGGCACCGCCCTGGGCGGGCACCGGGCGGGCGTCCGGGCGCGCGGTACCCGGGCCCTGCGGTCGGCCGGACCCCTGCGGTCGGGCGCCGTTCGGGCGGGCGCCGTTCGGCCGGGCCTCGGCACCGGCGGCGGGCGCGGCGGCCGCGGGGGCGCCCGGGGCGCCAGCCGGCACCGGGGCGGGGGCGGGCTCGGCGGCCGGGGCCTTCTTCTGGCGCGGCCGGAACCAGGCACCGGTGGACTCGGACTCGGAGGTGGCCGGCGGGATCTCCCACTCCGGCGGCAGGTTCGGCGGGGTGGCCGTCCGGGCGCCGCCCTCCATCACCCCGAGCACGGGGGAGGCGGCTGCGGCGGAGCGGTGCCGGGGAGCGCCCGGCTCGGCCGCGGCCGGCGGCTTCTCCTCGCCGGGGCCGTCCTCGTTCTTGACGGTGGAGCGGACCACCACGGGCGGGATCGGACGCGAGCCGGGGATGTTGATCCGGACCCGCGTGGTCAGCGTGGTCTCGGTCTTCGGGGTCTCGTCCTCGTCACCCGCCGCCGAGCCCTGGGCGGCACCGGCACCCGCACGGTCGCCGCCGGGGAACTCCGGTGTCCCGTAGGGCGGGGTGCCCGACGGGTAGGCGTCCGGCCCCGTGCGCCGAGGCGTCGGGTGGGCGTTCTCAGATTCGCGGCTGCTCAATGCTGCTCTGCTCCGGGTTCGCGGGCCGGGCTGTGCGGCCCGACCGCGGTTCGTGGGCGCCGGACCTGGCGGGCGGCGTCGGGTACGGCGTTCTGCGGCACC
Organism: Kitasatospora sp. NPDC127111; assembly: GCF_042677465.1. NCBI lineage: Bacteria > Bacillati > Actinomycetota > Actinomycetes > Kitasatosporales > Streptomycetaceae > Kitasatospora > Kitasatospora sp. NPDC127111. The sequence goes on along the minus strand of NZ_JBHXTG010000081.1, from coordinate 8,742 downwards.
ACCATACTGGGAAGAACTGAGCGGTGAACTGGTTCGGATAGAACCTGATACGTCCGGTTCTTCCGGTATGAGAGTACGGCCGTGTGGTCCTGACTGCTCGTCGTGCGCGGTACCGTACGCGGCCCGGCCGGGCGGTCAGCGCGGGGGGCCGGGCACTCCCGGGAACCAGCTGGTCCGGGTCGGCAGGGTGGCGCAGATCACGCCCAGGATCGATCCGACGAACAGCCAGGCGAGCGACGTGGCATTGGTCCAGAGGACGTTGTCCCCCTCGGGGCGAGGCACCATCAGGAGCAGCAGGGCGAGGAACCAGCCGGCCGCCGGCAGGGCGGCGCCGAGCCGGGTGCCGGTCACCCGCAGGCCCGCGTAGAAGGTCGCGGCGGTCGCGGCGAGCGCCAGCAGGACTCCCACGGGCGGCCACAAGGCCTGCACAAATGCTCCGCACACCGACACCGCGAAGCCCAGCAGGAAGAACAGGACATAAGCCACGATCCGCCCGGCGAGCGGGGGCTGGGACTCGCTCAGGCGCTCCTCCCGGGTGCCCAGGACGGCCGCTGGGACCGAGCGGCGCGGGGCCGCCTGCTGCTTCTCCACGGGCCCGGTCATCGGGCGCCCTCCTCGATGGTCAGGCCCGCGGCGGTGCCGTGCCCGGCGGCGGTGCCGTGCCCGCTGGCGGGGTCGGGGCCGGTGGCGGTGTCGAGGCCGTCGAAGAGGTCCTCCTCCGGCCGTCGCGGTCCGGCCTGGCCGCGCACCAGCTGGTAGTACTCGGTGGCGAACAGCGGCTGCCCGAGGTGGTTGGAGAGCGCGAAGGAGTCGCCGGCCACGGTGATCTGGGTGGCGTGCGCGGCCATCGCGGCGGCCTTCCGGCCGGCGTACGCGGTGCCGTCCAGCACGGTGGTGACCACGGCGTCGTCCACCACCCCGGGCACGTCGGCCGGCTGCGCGACGCCGGGGAACCGGGCCTCGGCGGCGGTCCGGGCCAGGCCCCGGTCGAGCACCGAGCGGGGCATCCGGTTCCAGTACACCTTGGCGATCCGCCAGGCCGGGCCCAGCTCGGGCCGGTACGCCGGGTCGGCGGCCAGGTCGTACGCGCGCATCGCGACCCGGTGCGCCTGGATGTGGTCCGGGTGCCCGTAGCCGCCGTTCTCGTCGTAGGTGACCAGCACCTGCGGCCGGACCTCGCGGACCACGGCGACCAGGTGGCCGGCGGCCTCGTCCACGTCGGCCTGCCAGAAGCAGCCCGGCGCGTCGTTCTCGGGGACGCCCATCATCCCGGAGTCGCGGTAGCGGCCGGGGCCGCCCAGGAAGCGGAAATCGGCGACGCCGAGCGCGCGCATGGCGTCGGTCAGCTCGCCGATCCGGTGCGGGCCGAGGGCGTCGTCCCGGTCGGCCGTCAGGTGGGCCAGCTCCGGCCCGATCACCTCGCCGCCCTCGCCGAGGGTGCAGGTCACCAGGGTGACCCGGGCGCCCTCGGCGGCGTACCTGGCCATCGTGGCGCCGTTGCCGATCGACTCGTCGTCGGGGTGGGCGTGGACCAGGAGCAGGCGGCGGCCGGTAGTCATGGGAGGAAGCCTAGGCCCTACTCGGATGGTGGCGTCGGAGCCGGGTGCGGCGTGGGGGTGCGTGCATCGCGAGGCGGAGGAGGGAGCCACTGCGGTGGGGGCACCTCCCGGCCGAAGGCTGGGGGCCATTGGCGACGGACGACAACGCGGCGAGGTGCGTGCCCCGGCGTCGCGCCCCTGGCGCCACCAGCCGAGTAGGGCCCCGCGACCGGGCGGCGGGGTTCAGGGCTTCAGGCCGTTGATTCAGAGCTTCAGGCCGTTGATCATCCCGGCGAGGTTGCTGGTGACCTGGCTGATCGAGGGGGCGATGGAACTGGACGCCAGGTAGAAGCCGAGCAGTGCGCAGATGATCGCGTGCGCGAGCTTCAGTCCGGAGCGGCGGATCAGCACCACCACGATGACCAGCATCAGCATGGCTGCGGAGACGGACAAAGCCATGGCGGCTCACACCCCTTCTCGGGTGCGCCACCCCCTCGGGGAGGGCGGCGGTCGGGACCGTGCGGGACTTGCGGTCGGGTGACCGGCGGCCCGGGACAGGGCCTGACGATCACTCGTGGGACCAGTCATACCCGATGCGTGAGGGGTGCGTTACGTTCCGTGAGTCTGCACACGCCGGGGCATGGTGGCACAAATGGGGCGCATGGGCCGGTCGGAAGGGGTGTACGGCCGATCGGTGCAGACTTCCGGCCGATGCTCCGAACGAGTGATCACCGGGCACCGGGCAGCGGCACCGGAACGTCATAGGGTCTGGTGCCATGACCTCCCACACCCCTGCGGACACGTTCCCGAGGCAGTACGCGCGCACCCTGCGCTACACCGTCGGTGCGCCCCGGTCGTTCTCCGTCGCATCCGACGGCTCCCGGGTCGTCTTCCTGCGCTCGCGCTCGGGCAGCGACCGGGCCAACCTGCTCTGGACCCTCGACACCGCCACCGGCGAGGAGCGGATCGCCGCCGATCCGGCCGTCCTGCTCGGCGGCGACGAGGAGGACCTCTCCCCGGCCGAGAAGGCCCGCCGCGAGCGCAGCCGCGAGGGCTCGGCCGGCATCGTCGGCTACGCGCTGGACGGCGCCGGGAAGCTCGCCGCCTTCGCCCTCTCCGGCCGGCTCTTCACCGCCGACCTGGTGGCCGGCATCAGCACCGAGCTGCCCGCCGAGGGCCCGCTGGTGGACCCGCGGCTCTCCCCGGACGGCGTGTTCGTCGCGTACGCCAACACCGTTGGCGAGCTGCGGCTCACCCGCACCGACGGCACCGCCGACTGGGCCTTCGCCGCACCCGACGGCCCGAACGTCACCTGGGGCCAGGCCGAGTTCATCGCCCAGGAGGAGATGGGCCGCGACCGCGGCTTCTGGTGGTCCCCGGACAGCGACCGGCTGCTGGTCGAGCGGGCCGACGACAGCCAGGTGCGCCGCTGGTGGATCGCCGACCCGGCCAACCCGGGCAGCGAGCCCGCCGAGGTCGCCTACCCGGCCGCCGGCACCGCCGACGCCGAGGTCGGCCTCTGGGTCCTCGGCCTGGACGGCACCCGGACCGAGGTGGCCTGGGACCACGAGGCGTTCCCCTACCTGGCCCGGGTGCACTGGTCGAAGGGCGGCGTGCCGCTGCTGCTCGTCCAGGCCCGCGACCAGCGCAGCCAGCGGATCCTCGGGGTGGACGTCGAGACCGGCGCCACCGAGGTGCTGCACGAGGAGCGCGACGACGCCTGGCTGGAGCTGTTCCAGGGCGTCCCGGCGTGGACCCCTGACGGCAAGCTGGTCCGGATCTCCGACGAGGGGGGAGTCCGGGCGCTGGTGATCGGCGACCACGCCGTCACCGGGGCCGACCTGCACCTGCGCTCGGTGCTCACGGTCACCGCCGAGGAGGTGTTCTTCACCGCCTCCGGCGGCGCCGAGGAGACCGACCCCGAGCCCGGCTGGATCGCCGTCGGCCGGATCGGCCACGACGGCAAGCGGCTCGCCTGGGAGGCCGCCAACGGCCGGCCGTTCACCTCCGTCACCACCGCCGTGCACGCGGCCGGCATCACCGTCCGGGCCACCGCCGAGCCCGACCTGCCCGGCACGCTCGTCCAGGTCGCCCGCGACCTGCCGGAGGGCGTGGTGGTGGACGACGTCGCCGTCATCGAGTCCTACGCCGAGACGCCGGCCATCACCGCCCGCCCGGTCTTCCGCTACGCCGGCGAGCGCCGCATCCCCGCGGCGGTCTTCCTGCCCACCGGCTACGACCGCGAACGGGACGGCCTGCTGCCCGTCCTGATGGACCCGTACGGCGGCCCGCACGGTCAGCGCGTCGTCCAGGCGCACAACCCGCACCTCAACTCGCAGTGGTTCGCCGACCAGGGCTTCGCGGTGATCGTCGCCGACGGGCGCGGCACCCCCGGGCGGGGCCCGGCCTGGGAGAAGTCGATCGCCTTCGACTTCGCCGGGGCCACCCTGGACGACCAGGTGGACGCCCTGCGGGCGCTCGCCGCGGAGTTCCCGCTCGACCTCGACCGGGTCGCCATCCGCGGCTGGTCGTACGGCGGTTACCTCTCCGCGCTCGCCGTGCTGCGCCGCCCGGACGTCTTCCACGCGGCCGTGGCCGGCGCCCCGGTGACCGACTGGGAGCTGTACGACACCCACTACACCGAGCGCTACCTCGGCCACCCGGCCGAGCGGCCCGAGGTGTACGCGGCCAACTCGCTGAGCGGGTACGCGGCCGGGCTGGAGCGCCCGCTGATGATCATTCACGGGCTCGCGGACGACAACGTGGTGGCCGCGCACACCCTGCGGCTCTCCTCCGCCCTGCTGGCGGCCGGCCGGCCGCACACCGTGCTGCCGCTGTCGGGCGTCACGCACATGACCCCGCAGGAGGAGGTCGCGGAGAACCTGCTGCTGCTCCAGGTCGACTTCGTGAAGAAGTCGCTGGGCCTGCGGTAGCGGTCCGACCCGCACCTCCGGCGGCCGGTGCCCGTGACCCGGGTACCGGCCGCCGGCATGACATCCGTCATCCCGGAGCCACGACGGCGCACACTGCCGCCGGACCCGGCCCGCGCGGGACTCTGAGGTGGTGCGAACGACACCAGCAGGGGAGAGGACCGGCGCGATGGGCACGGAGGTGGCGGCCTTCCGGGGCGTCAGCAAGAACTACGGGCGGGTGCGGGCCGTCGACGGCCTGGACCTGGTGCTGCGGCCGGGCGAGACCGTCGCCCTGCTCGGCCCGAACGGCGCCGGCAAGTCCAGCAGCCTGGACCTGCTGCTCGGCCTGCGCGAGCCCGACCACGGCACCGTCTCGCTGTTCGGCGGCACGCCGCGGGCCGCGGTCGCGGCCGGCCGGGTCGGCGCGATGCTGCAGAGCGGCGGGCTGATGGCCGACGTCAAGGTGCGCGAGCTGGTGAAGCTGGCCTGCGACGTCCACCCGCGCGGCCGGGCCGTCACCGAGGTGCTGGCCGACGCCGGGATCACCGACCTGGCCGAGCGCCGGGTCGACAAGCTCTCCGGCGGCCAGGAGCAGCGGGTCCGGTTCGCGCTCGCCGTCGCCGGCGCCAACGACCTGATCGTCCTGGACGAACCGACCACCGGCATGGACGTCTCCGTCCGGCAGGCGTTCTGGGCGAGCATGCGGGCGCAGGCCGACGCCGGGCGCACGGTGCTGTTCGCCACCCACTACCTGGAGGAGGCGGACTCGATCGCCGACCGCGTCCTGGTGCTGCACCGGGGCCGGCTGATCGCCGACGGCACCTCCGCCGAGATCAAGGCGAAGGCCGGGGCCCGCCGGATCACCTTCGAACTGCACGACGCGGACGGCCCGTTCGACGCGTCGCTGCTGCGCACCCTGCCGGGGACGCTGGCGCTGGACGTCGGCGCCCGGGTGCCGGGCGTGCGGACGGTCCGGATCCGGACCGCGGACGCCGACGCCGGCGTCGCCGGGCTCTACCGGGCGGGCCTGTACCCGCGCGGCCTGGAGGTCACCGGCCTGGGCCTGGAGCAGGCCTTCCTGACCATCACCGGCGAGCAGGACGCCGCCGGCAGCACCGAGTTCGCGGAGGCCGTGCGATGACCACCCTGATCCAGCTGGAGATCGTGCGCACCCTGCGCAACAAGAAGTACCTGCTCTTCACGGTCCTCTACCCGGCGCTGATGTACTTCTTCTTCATCAACGCGTACGGCACGGACAAGCTGGCCGGAGGCCTGCCGGTGAAGACCTACTTCATGGTCTCGATGGCCACCTTCGGCGCGGTCGGCTCGGTGCTGACCGGCACCGCCCAGCGGATCTCGCTGGAGCGCAAGAGCGGCTGGACGCGTCAGCTGCGGCTGACCGCGCTGCCCGGCCGGGCGTACACCGTGGCGAAGATCGCCTCCAGCGCGGTGACCACGCTGCCCGCGATCGTGGTGGTGTTCGCGGTCGGCGCGAGCCAGGGCGTGCGGCTGGACCCGGGCCAGTGGGCCGGCCTGGCGGCCGCGCTCTGGCTGGGCGGCTTCGTCTTCGCCGCCCTCGGGGTGGCGTTCGGGTACGCGGCGGCGCCGGACTCGGTGCAGACCATCGTGATGATCGCCTACATGGCGATGGCGCTGTTCGGCGGGACGTGGTTCCCGGTGAGCGGCACGCTGGAGACGGTCGCCCGGTTCAACCCGGTGTACCAGTACAACCAACTGGCCGCCTTCACCCAGCCCGGGCACTCGCTCGACCTCGCCGCGGTGGCCGGTCTGGCCGGCTTCCTGGTGGTCTTCGCCGCGGCCGCGGCCGCGCTGTACCGCCGGGACACCCGGCAGGCATGATGACCTCCATGCCAGACACGTCCCGCACCCACCGCTCCGACGAGCAGCCGGAGGTGGGGGTGGGGCGCGTGTCGTTCATGAGCGTTCCCGGCGCTCCGGTGGAGACCAGGCGGCAACTGCTGGTCAAGGTCAGCTGGATGCTGCTCTGGATGGTCTACCTCCTCTACCCGGTGGGCGACCTGCTGCACGGCGGGCACACCCTGGCCGCCACCGTGGCCGGCTGGATCGCGCTGGTGGCCTTCGTCTGCTGCTACATCAGCCTGGTGGCCTTCCGCTCGACCGAGAGCATGCGGCCGCGGGCCTGCCGGGTGGTGGTCGCGGGGATGGTGCTGACCGCCGTGGCGAGCGCGTTCGCCCTGGGCACCGCCTGGCTCACGCTGTTCACCTACGCCTCGGTCAGCGTCGCGATCATCGCGCCGGTGCGCTACGCGCTGGCCGGGGTGGGCGGCATGGCGGGGCTCACCGTCGTGACCGGGCTGCTCAGCCACGCCGATCCGGGCGACATCCCCACCATCGCGCTCACCGCCTTCCTCTCCGGCGTCGCGATGACCGGGCTGCAGCGGCTGGTCACCACCATGCGGGAGCTGCGCGAGGCGAGGGCCGCCGTCGCCCACCTGGCCGCCTCCGAGGAGCGGCTGCGGCTGGCCCGGGACCTGCACGACCTGCTCGGGCACTCGCTGTCGCTGATCACGCTGAAGAGCGAGCTGGCCGGGCGCTTCATGGACGCCGGCAAGGACGAGGCGGCGCGGACGCAGGTCGCCGACATCGAGAAGGTGGCCCGGCAGTCGCTGATCGACGTCCGGGAGGCGGTGACCGGGTTCCGCCGGCCCACGCTGCCGGTCGAACTCGCCGCCGCCCGTACGGCGTTGGCCGCCGCGCAGGTCCGGCTGGACGCGCCGCCGGAGCTGGTGGACGCCTGGCCCGGGCTGGCCGGCGAGGAGTCCGGCGCGCTGGCCTGGGCGCTGCGCGAGGCGGTCACCAACATCGTCCGGCACGGCGAGGGCGCGACGCTCTGCACGGTGCGGGCCGACGAGGTGTGGGAGGACGGCGGCGAGCGCTACGCCGCCTTGGAGATCACCGACGACGGGGCGGGGCCGGGCAAGTCGGGGCCGGGGAACGGGCTCTCCGGCCTGGACGAGCGGCTCGCGCTGGTCGGCGGCCGGCTGGAGACCGGCCCGGGCGAACGCGGCAGGGGCTTCCGGCTGCGCGCCCTGGTGCCGCTCCGCGCGGCCTCGGTGCCGGCCGCCAAGGCGCCCTAGGCGCCGGGGAGTTCGGCGGGCGAATCGGACGTCGGGCCGGAGCGGGGCGACGGGTGTTCGTACCGGGCCCGGCGGGCGACTGCCTCGAACCCGAGTCGGGTGAACAGGCCCGCGGAGGCGGGGTTGTTGACGTTCACGTCGAGGAAGACCTCGGTGCCGCCGCCGGTCCGCAGCCGTTCGAGGGCGAGCGCGGCCAGCCCCCGCGCGAGCCCGCGCCGCCGCCACGCCGGGACGGCACCCACCTGGATGAGGAAGCCCCGCGCGCACGCGACGAAGCCGACGGGCGTGCCCTCGGGCGTGCGGGCGAGGAGGGAGCAGCCCGGGAGGAACTCGTCGTCCACCAGCCACTCCACCCACTCGTCGTGCGTCCAGCCGGGGAAGCCGGGCCGGTCGGCGAAGGAGGCGTGGTAGGCCTCGTGGAAGGCGGCCGTGTTGTGCGCCGCCCATTCCTCGACCCTGGTGCCGCCGGGGAGTTCGCCCGGCAGCACCGGTGTCGCCAGCTCCCGCCGGAAGACGTCCTCGGCGAACGTCTGCCGCAGCCCCCGCGAGGTGAAGAGCCGGTGCGCCTGGGGAGTCAACGCCTCCGTCGCCACCCGCACCGGCTCCTGTGCGGCGTTGAGCAGCCGGTCCAGCAGCTCGGCGCCGATCCCCTGCCCCCGGTACTCCGGGTCGACCGTGCCCACGACGGCGGCGGCTGCCGCACCCGAGGCCACCAGCCGCTCGCCGTCGTAGGCACCGAGAACCACCCCCGTGTACCTACGCTCCAGGAAGCCCGCCGAGGCGGTCGCCGGCAGCCCGCCGTCGTGCGCCAGGCACTTCCGGGCGAGCTCGGTGATCTCGCCGAGGTCGTCGCGTCCGAGTGGCCGCCACCTCACCGCACCGCGTCGATTCATCCGTCCTCCCCTCGCCGCGGACGCTAGGGCGTGTCTGACAATTCCCGCCGGGCGCGCGGCGCTGGGGCACGCACCTCGCCGCGTTGTCGTCGGTCGCCGATGCTCCGCATGGACTCCCTCCTCCGCCTTGCGATGCACGCACCCCAGCGCCGCGCGCTGATCCGACGCGAATTGTCAGACACGCCCTAGTGTCCTGAGTCTGGAATTCGCTTCAGATATCCGGCGAGGCGTTCGAGGATCTCGTCTGCGGTCTTTGTCCAGACGTACGGCTTCGGGTCGG
>NZ_JBHXTG010000080.1:1861-42073 GCF_042677465.1 Kitasatospora sp. NPDC127111 | reverse complement strand
ATCAGCACCCGGAGCCCCGGGTGGTCCGGCCGGACCACCCGGGGCTCCGGCGTCCCACGGCGTCCGGGCCGGCGGACCCGGTCCGGGTGCGGGGGCCGGGCTGACGACGGGTCGGGCGCGTCCCACGCCGCTCCACCGTGAACGTGAGACGGCCCAGCCGACCATGAGACAGCTCTCCCCGCCCACTTGAGCGGGCCGCGGGTTAGCGTTCCTGCACTCCGGGCGGACCCGCCGTGCTGTCGGCCGCCCGTTTTCCGATCCTGTGGGGAGAACCCGATGAAGAAGTTCCTCGCCGCCCTCGCGGTGGCCGGTACGGTCGCCACGTCCGTCGTCGTCCTGGCGCCCACCGCCTCCGCCGCCGGCTGCGTGACCGGCTGGATGAGCACCGTCGGCACCAGCACCCAGGGCGCCGCGGTGTTCACCAAGGGCAGCTCGCCGTGTCACGACGTCAACATCTCGTGGTCGTACAACCCCCAGGGCGCCTACTCCGGCTACGCCGGCGCCTACCGGCGGCCCGGCGGCTCCTGGAACGTCGGCTCGCGCGGCTACGTCCAGATGGACAACGGCTACCACGACATCAACAACCCGTACTACGCGCTGATCACCGACCTGAACGTGGGTGCCGAGTTCACGGTGATGAGCCGGAACTACGGCGACCAGGTCAACGTCACCTACTGACCCCCGGCGCCGGCCCCGCCCGACCGCCGGGCGGGGCCGGCGCGCAGCCGCCACCCGTCACCGTCCGAGCTCGCCGTCCGACCTCACCGTCCGACCTCACCGCCGGAGCACTCCGCCCATGCCCTGCGCCGATCGGCGTCCCCGCCGCTCCACCGCCGTGAAGGCCCTGCCGGGCGCCGCCCTGCTCGGCCTCGTCCTCACGCTGACGGCCGCGTGCTCGGAGGCCGGCCCGGACTCCTCCGCGCACCCGTCCGCGCCGTCCGCCGTGCCGGGCACCGTTCCGGGCACCGCGGTGGCCTACGGGCTCCCGGCGGACCTCACCCCGATGCTCCTGCCCGCCGTCGGCTCGGAGACCCGCCTCACCCAGGGGCTCGACGGCTTCGCGAGCCTGGTGCGCGACCGGGCGACCCGCGCCTGCCTGAGCGCCGCCCGCGTCCGGATGCCCGACGCCCCGCCCGCGATGTTCATCCGACTGTTCGAGATCCCCGACCTCGACCACATCTCCCGCCAGGGCTTCAGCCCCGCCGCGGTCCCGGGAGCCGCCCCGTCCGGTCCCGCCACCGGTGCCACCGGCGCCGCGGATTCCGCGGATTCCGCGGATTCCGCGGATCCCTCGGATCTCGCGGAGCAACGGCGCTGCGGCAAGGAGGGCGAGGCCGCGGCCGGTGCCCTGCAGTCGCTCTACGCGCCGCTCCAGTCCCGTTGGCTCACCGGTCTCGGGGCGGTCGAGAAGGAGGCCTCCGTGGTCGCCGCCAGACAGGGCTTCTCCGACTGCCTGGCCGGCAGGGCGATCCGGGCGGACAACGAGCAGGTCTTCTTCGACCAGGTCGACCGGATCCTCCAGACCGCCGACGGCCCGGCCGCGGCGAGCGCCGAGGACCACCGGCTGGGGGCGGCCTACGCGGCCTGCATGCGGCCGGTCGAGGCGGCGCGCGAGCCCCTGCGCGTCACGCTGCGGGCCGGTTTCGTCCGGGAGCACGAGGCCGAGTTGGAGGCGGCGCGCAAGGCGCTGCCCGAGCGGATCGCGGAGCTGGAGCGGCGCTACTCGGTGCGCTTCGGCGTCCCCACCGAGGACTGACCCGGGCGGGACTCCCCGGCATTCCGGAGCCTCCGGCCGGAACGGGTACCGGCCGGAGGCTCCGGCGTTGGGTGGAACGTTTCGTCAGCAGCCGTTGAGGATCGCGGACAGGGCGCTCTTCTCGGCGCTGTCGACGTTCAGGCCGTAGAAGTACTTCACCTGGACCCAGGCGCGGGCGTAGGTGCAGCGGTAGGACGCCTGCGGCAGCCAGGTGGCCGGATCCTGGTCGCCCTTGGTGCGGTTGGAGCTCGCGGAGACGGCGAGCAGCTGCGGGCGGGTCAGGTCGTTGGCGAAGGCCTTGCGCTGGTCGGTGGTCCAGGCCCAGGCGCCGGAGCGCCAGGCCTCGGCGAGCGGCACCAGGTGGTCGATGTCGAAGGTGGACGCGCTGGTGGTGGTGACGTTGTCGTACACCGAGGTCCAACTGCCGCTGACGGAGGCGCAGCTGGAGTCCGTCACCACGCCGCTGCCGTCGCGCTTGAGCACCGTCTCGCGGGTGTTGCAGGTGCCGGCGATGGTGATCCAGTGCGGGAACAGCGTCCGGTCGTAGGTGTCGGCGTGGGACTCCGCGGCCACCGGGAGGGCGGCCAGGTACGCGCGGGCGGTGGCGGCCGGGACCGGGGTCGGCAGGGCGGCCCGGGCGGTGCCGGCCCCGGCCAGCAGGGCGGTGAGGGCCAGCAACAGGGCACCGAGGGTGGCGAACAGGCCACGGTGAGGCGTGCGTATGGCAGGCATGCAGGGACTCCAGGATCGGTGTGAGGGCAGGCGGAAGCCCCCGGGCGGAGCGGCCCGGGCTGGCAACCAGCATGGCGCGCAGGGGGTTTACGCGGGTAGACCCTAGAGGTGAACTTTTGAGTGAGAGTCAGGTCACAGTGTCCGCGGGGGCGATGGCCCGGGGCGGGCGTGAGCCCTCACGGCGAGCCTTGACGGCGAGCCCTCATGGCCGGCCCTCGCGGCGAGGCCTCACGGCCGGCCGCAGCCGCACCCGGCCGAGCCGCACCCGCCCCAGCCGCACCGGCCCGCGCTGCGCGGGCCGGAGGCCCGTCCTAGGCTGGAAAGGTCGCCGCTGTCGCTGCGGAGAGACGGGAGAGCGCCATGGACCAGGCCTATCCGCCCATCGCCTACCACGGCATGATCGGCGACCTGCAGACCGCCGCCCTGGTGGCCGGCGACGGCACCCTGGACTGGTGGTGCACCCCGCGCTTCGACTCGCCCAGCGTGTTCGCCTCGCTGCTGGACAGCGACCGCGGCGGCCACTGCCGGCTCGCCGCCGACCTCGACAGCGGGCCGGAGAGCAGCGTGCGGCAGCTCTACCTGGCCGACACCGCCATCCTGGTCACCCGCTTCATGGCACCGGGCGGCGTGGGCGAGGTCATCGACTTCATGGCCCCCGACACCTCCTCCTCCCCCTCCGACCGGCACACCGTGCTGCGCCTGGCCCGGGCCGTCCGCGGCAGCCTGCCGTTCGAGCTCACCTGCCGCCCGCGCTTCGACTACGGGCGGGCGAACCACACCCTGTCCCGGGACGGTGACGGCGCGGTGCGGTTCCACGGTCCCGGCACCGACCTGCACCTCTCCGCCACCCCCGGCATCGAACTCCGGCCCGAGGGCGACGACATCAGCACCCGGTTCACCCTCGACGCCGGTGAGTTCGCCGCGTTCGCGCTGACCAGCACGCCCGCCGGGGCACCCGCCGGGGCACCGTTCGACCTGGCCGCCGCACAGCGGCTCTTCGACGGCTGCCGCCGCTTCTGGCTGGACTGGCTGCGCCGCTCCACCTACCGGGGCCGCTGGCACGACATGGTCAACCGCTCCGCCATCACCCTCAAGCTGCTCACCTACGCGCCGACCGGGGCGCCGATCGCCGCCGCCACCATGGGCCTGCCCGAGCAGGTCGGCGGCGAGCGGAACTGGGACTACCGCTACACCTGGGTCCGCGACGCCTCGCTCTCCGTCCGGGCCCTGATCGACCTGGGCTTCACCGACGAGGCGCACGCCTTCCGGCGCTGGCTGCGGGACCGGCTGGAGGCCGGCGGCACCGCCTCGGGCGAGCCGCTGCAGATCATGTACCGGGTCGACGGCGAGCCGCACCTGACCGAGGAGACCCTCGACCACCTGGAGGGCTACCGGAAGTCGGCCCCCGTCCGGGCCGGCAACGCCGCCGCCGACCAGATCCAGCTCGACATCTACGGCGAGGCCATCGACGCCCTCGCCCAGCACGCGGACATCGGCTCCCTCCGCGGCTGGCACGCCTTCACCGACCTGCTGGACTGGTTCGCCGACCACTGGGACCGCCCCGACGAGGGCATCTGGGAGACCCGCGGCGGGCAGCAGGACTTCACCTACAGCCGGCTGATGTCCTGGGTCGCGTTCGACCGCGGCATCCGGCTCGCCACCGCCCACTCCCGCCCCGGCGACCTCGAGCGCTGGCGCGCCGCCCGCGACGCCGTCTTCCGCCAGGTCGTCGACCGCGGCTGGAGCGATCGGCGCCGGGCCTTCGTCCAGCACTTCGACACCGACGTCCTGGACGCCTCACTGCTGCTCATGCCGCGGATGGGCTTCATCACCCCGCGCGACCCGGACTGGCTCTCCACCCTCGACGCGATGGAACAGGAGCTGGTGAGCGACAGTCTGGTCTACCGCTACGACCCCGCCGCCTCCCCGGACGGGCTGCGCGGCTCCGAGGGCACCTTCAACCTCTGCACCTTCCTCTACGTCGAGGCCCTCGCCCGCGCCGGCCGCCTCGAACAGGCCCGCTACGCCTTCGACAAGATGCTCACCTACGCCAACCACGTCGGCCTGTTCGCCGAGGAGATCGGCCCCTCCGGCGAGCAGCTGGGCAACTTCCCGCAGGCCTTCACCCACCTCGCCCTGATCGCCGGCGCCCTCGCCCTCGACGAGCAGCTGGACCGCGCGGAGCACTGACCGGCCGCCGTCACCCCGGTCGCGGTCAGCCCGGTCGGCGTCACCCCGGCCGGGGCGTCCCACCGGTCCGGCCGCCGGCCGGGCCGGACGCCGAACCGCCGGCCGGACCCGACGCCGGGCCGGACGCCGGCGCGGCCCCGGGCGCTGGTGTGCGCGGCAGCAGGGCGGCGGCCGCGAGGCCCACCAGGCCGACCCCGGCCAGGACGGCCATCGCGGCCGCGTACGCGTTCTTGGTCAGCCCGGCGACGAGGATCGTCCCCGCGATCGCCGTGCCGAAGGAGGACCCGAGGTTGGAGATGCTGCGGGAGAGCCCGGAGATCTCCCCCTGCCGCTCCTCGGGGAAGGCGGACTGCACGACGTTCACCGACGGCGTCAGCATGACCCCGAGGCCGAGGCCGATCAGCAACAGCCCCGGGGCGAACGCCCAGGCGCCCGGGGAGCCGGCCACCAGGGAGATCAGCACGGCGACGCCGACCGCGCACAGACCGAAACCCGCCATGATCAGGGTCCGCTGCGGCCACCGCCGGGCGAGCCGCTCCGCGGCCAGCGAGGAGGCGAGCAGGCCGAGCGTGGCCGCGGTGAAGATCACCCCGGTTTCGACGGCGTCGTAACCGCGGACCACCTGCAGGTACGTCGCCACCGTGAAGGACGTCCCCATCAGCACCAGCCACTGGGCGTTCTGGGTGACCAGACCGAGGTTGGAGACCCTGCTGCGGAACAGGCTCGTGGAGAGCAGCGGCTCGCGGCCGGCCCGCTCCTCGGCGCGGATCCGGTGCACGAACCACGCCAGCACGAGGACGCCGGCGGCGAGCAGACCGGCCGTCAGCCAGAGGTCGTTGTCGGCGGCCAGGATGCCCATCACGACGAACACCAGGCCGGTCGCCGACAGCACCGCTCCCCCGAGGTCGAACGACCGGCCCGGATCGGGCGGCAGCGGGTCCTCGATCGACCGGCTCAGCAGGACGATCACCACGATCACCAGGGCCTGGAAGACGAACGCCGCACGCCAGCTGAGCACCGAGGTGATCAGCCCGCCGATCAGCGGCCCGGCGGCGGCACCGATCCCGCCCAGCGCCATCACGACCCCGAACGCCCGGGCCCGGGAGGTCAGGTCCTCGAAGAGCAGGGTGGTGAGGATGTAGACGGGCGGGATCAGCAGCGCCGTCCCGACCCCCTCGAGGATCGAGTTGCCCAGGATCAGCACCCCCAGCCCCGGTGCGACGGCGCTCAGCATCGCACCCGCCGCGTAGATCACCAGGCCGAGCAGGAAGCAGCGCTTGCGCCCCCAACGGTCGGTCAGCTTGCCGCCCGGGATCATCAACGCCGCCATGACCAGCAGGAACACCGTGATCGCCACCTGCACGCCCTGCACCGTGGTGTCCAGGTCGTGACTGATGTCGTTGATCATCACGTTCATGTTCGAGCCGGCGAAACTGCAGATGAACTGCGCCAGCGCGAGCGGTGCCAGCACCCGCCGCTGGGCGGCGCTCGGCCGGCCGGAGTGCTCTGCCTCGGCCATCACGCCGCCTTTCCCCGGAGTCGGTGCGGTGCCACTCCCCAACCCTGCGGGCCGCCTCCGGCGCACGCACGCCGCGGTCCGCAGCCGGGTGACGCCGTCCCGCACCCGTTCGGCGCAGCGGACGGGACCTGGGACCGTGCCGCCCCGGGGCGGGCCGTCCCGGCCGGGCGGCTTGTCGGGGGCCCCGGTCCTAGGCTGGATCACGGGCCGTCCCCTTGGAGGATCCATGGCACCGACCAACCGGCACCGTCCCGTCGTTCTGGGCGTCGACGCCTCGGCGCCGCGTTCCCCCGCCGTGCTGTGGGCGGCGGAGGAGGCCGCGCGGCGGGGTGCGCCGCTGCGGATGGTCCACGCCACGCTGCCGATGGAGGTCGACATCCGGGGGTTCGCGGAGTCCGACCACCACCGCGCGCTGCGGGACCAGGGCGTCGAGGCGCTCGCCGAGGCGTCGGCGCTGGTCGCCGACCACCACCCCGGCCTGGAGCTGAGCACGCACCTGGTGGGCGACCATCCGGCGCGGGCGCTGTGCCGGGAGTCGGAGGGCGCGGAGATGATCGTCGTCGGCTCGCGCGGGCTCGGCCGCTGGGACGAGGTGCTCAGCACGTACTCGGTGGCGGTGCCGGTGTCCGCCCGGAGCCTCTGCCCGGTGGCGGTGGTCCGGGTCGTGCCGCCGCCGGCCGCCGAAGGGGGGCCCGAGGTCGTGGTCGGCTCCGACGGCAGCGCGGACGCCGGTCACGCGGTCGACTTCGCGATCGACCTCGCCGCCCGGCACGGGGCGGCGCTTCGGGTCGTCCAGTCGTGGCGGGCGCCGCTGCTGGTCCCGGTCGACGAGGAGGCCGTGCTGGCGGAGCTCGGCCGGTCGCTCCGGGAGAGCCTCTCCGGCCGTGCGGCGGACTTCCCGGACGTCCCGCTCAGGCACGAGGTGCGGCGCGGGCACCCGGTCGAGACGCTGGTCCCCGCGGCGGAGCACGCGCTCGCGGTCGTGGTCGGCCGCCGCGGCGACGGCGGGTTCAGCGGGCTGCGGCTGGGGTCCGTGCCGCACGGCATGATCCACCACGCCCCGTGCCCGCTGGTCACCGTCCCGCCGCCCGCCGCCCGCGCCGCGTCGGGGTGAGCGCACCGGCGCGGGCACCCGCGCCGGCTCCGTCGCCGTGAAGGGCGCTGCGCGGGTAGCCGGGCGGTTGTCGGTGCGGCGTGCGACGATGACTCGCCAGGACGAGGCAGGACGGGCCGGCACGGGCCGGCAAAGGCCGGCAGGGGCTGCGGCCCGGCGGGGGCCACGAAGGGGGCGGAGCATGGAACGCGCCAGGATCACGGGTGAGGGCCCGGACGGGCACGAGCACGTCGTGCGGGTCGTCTCGCGCCGGCGCCGCCACGAGCGGGTGGTGTGCGACACCTGCGGCTACAGCAGGTGGTCGCTGATCGATGCCGGGGGCAAGGCCGAGCGGCACCTCACCGAGTCGCACGAGGTGGAGGACGCCCGGTGGGAGCACTCGCCGCAGTGGTGGCTGGGGGTGGCGATCGGTCTCGTCGTCTTCGTCGCGTTCCTGTTCAGCCCCTACGGCTTCTTCCACTGACCCGGGGCGCCGAGAACGGCACCGCCCCGCCCGGCGGGGTGCCGGGCGGGGCGGTGCGGGTCCTGCGGGAGCGGTCAGGCGGCCGACCCGGCGGATTCCGCCTTCGGCGCGACCGGCTTGGCGGGCCCGCCGCCGAAGACGCCGAGGAAGATCGCCAGCGTCGGGACCAGGTAGGCCGCCCAGACGGCCAGCTGGAACACCGTCGGGTCCGGCTGGAAGTTGAACACGCCCTTCAGCAGGGTGCCGTACCAGCTGTCCTTCGGGATGGTGCTGCTGATGTCGAAGGCCAGGTCGTGCAGGCCGCCGAGCCAGCCGGCCTCCTGCAGGTCGTGCACGCCGTAGGCCAGCACGCCGGCCGCGACGACGACCAGCATGGCGCCGGTCCAGGTGAAGAACTTGGCCAGGTTGATCTTCAGCGCGCCGCGGTAGAAGAGCCAGCCCAGCACCACGGAGGTGAGCAGGCCCAGCGCCGCACCGATGATCGGGTTGTAGCCGTCGTTGGTGGCCTGCACCGCCGACCAGATGAACAGCGCCGTCTCCAGGCCCTCCCGGCCGACGGCCAGGAAGGAGGTGACCACCAGCGCGACCGTCCCCATCGCGAGCGCGGCGTCCAGCTTGCCGTGCAGCTCGGCCTTCAGGTGCCGGGCGGTGCGGCGCATCCAGAACACCATCCAGGTGACCAGACCGACGGCGATGATCGACAGCGAGCCGCCGAGCGCCTCCTGCGCCTCGAAGGTCAGCTGGGTCGAGCCGTACTGCAGCACCGCGCCGAAGGCCATGCTGAGCACGACCGCGGCCGTGATGCCGGCCCAGACGGGCGGCAGCTTGTCCTTGCGGCCGGTCTTGACCAGATAGGCGATCAGGATGCAGACGACGAGGCTGGCTTCGAGTCCTTCGCGCAGGCCGATCAGGTAGTTGCCGAACACGCTGGCTCCTGGGGGGGTGAAGAGGTGGTACCGGGGGGCGGAGCGGGATCAGCCGAAGAGGGCCTGGCCCCACCACTCGCCGGGCTTGCGGACGCCCGCCGGGCAGGCGAAGTGGGCGGAGCCGACGTGCTGGATGTACTCGTTGAGCGCGTCGCTGCCGGCCAGGCGCTGCTGCAGCGGGACGAACGCCTTGCGGCTGTCGCGCTGGTAGGCGAGGAAGAACAGGCCCGCGTCCAGGCGGCCGAGGCCGTCGGTGCCGTCGGTGAAGGAGAAGCCGCGGCGCAGGATCATCAGGCCGTTGTTGCTGTCCGGGTGGGCCAGGCGCACGTGCGAGTCCTCGGGCATGGCCTTGAGGTCCGGCGCGTCGTGCTCCTTCTGCTTGCCGTACGGGGCGCCCTCGCCCTTGGTGCGGCCGAAGATGTCCTCCTGCTCCTTGAGCGGGGTGCGGTCCCAGGTCTCGATGTGCATCCGGATCCGGCGGGCGACCAGGTAGGAGCCGCCGGTCATCCACTCCGGGCCCTCGCCGGGGGCGACCCAGACGTGCTCGGCGAGCTTCGCGGTGTCGGTGCCGGCGATGTTGTGGGTGCCGTCCTTGAAACCCATCATGTTGCGCGGGGTCTGCGCGTCCGGGGTGGTCGAGGAGGTCTTCCCGAAGCCCAGCTGCGACCAGCGGATGTTCACCGTGCCCATGCCGATCCGGGCCAGGTTGCGGATCGCGTGCACGGCCACCTGCGGGTCGTCGGCGCAGGCCTGGATGCAGAGGTCGCCGCCGCTGCGGGCCGGGTCGAGGTTGTCGCCCTTGAACTTCGGCAGGTCGATCAGGGCCTCGGGGCGCTTGGCCTTGAGGCCGAAGCGGTCCACGCCGTCCTTCTCGAACAGGGTCGGGCCGAAGCCGATGGTGAGGGTGAGCCGGGAGGCCGGCAGGCCGAGGGCCTCGCCGGTGTCGTCCGGCGGAGCCTCCGGCAGGCCGCTGGCGGCGCCGGTGCCGATCTCGCGGCCGCCGGTCATCGCGGCGGCGGCCTTGGTCCACTCCTTGAGCATCTTCACCAGCGACTCGCGGGTGGCGTTCGCCGAGATGTCGAAGGAGGCGAAGTGCAGCCGGTCCTGGACGGGGGTGGCGATGCCGGACTGGTGCTCGCCGTAGAAGGGGATGTCCCCGCCGACGGCGGCCGGCGCCGGGGCCGGGTCGTCCTGACGGGTGGCGGCGGCGACCGAGCCGACACCGGCGGCGCCGAGGGCGACCCCGGCTCCGGCCCAGCCGATCACGGCGCGGCGGCTGAGCGGGCCGCGGCCGGAGCCGGCCGGCGCGTCGGTGGCGGCGGCGGTGGTGCTGGCGGCGGTGGTGCTGGCGTCGGTGCCGGCCGGAGTTCCGGTCTGCTGCTCGTTCTCGGCGTCCATCGGCGGGCGGGCCCTTCTCTGTCCTGGACTCACGGAGGCCGTGGCGGCCGCTCGGGCCGCCACGGCGGTGTGGTGGTGGGTGGTGCGGTGGCTCCGGCCGTCCGGGCGGACGGCCGGGCGGTGTTACTTGGCGACCACCGCGGCGGCCAGCTTCGACAGCGGCTCGCCCAGCGAGTTCACCGCGTCGGAGAAGGTCTTGCGCTCGGCCTCGGTCACCTTGTCGTACGAGGTGTAGGTGCCGTCGGCCTGCTTGTACTTGGCGAGCAGGGCCTGGATGGCGGCGAACTCCGAGTCCAGGGTCTTGGCCAGCTCGGCGTCCTTCTCCGAGGCGACCGGCTTCAGCAGCTCGTAGGCCTTCTGCGCGCCCTCGACGTTGGCGGCGAAGTCGGCCAGGTCGGTGTGGCTGTAGCGGTCCTCCTCACCGGTGATCTTGCCGGTGGCGACCTCGTCCAGCAGCTCCTTGGCGCCGTTGGCCATGCTGGTCGCGGTGATCTCCGCCGAGGGGATCTTCTTCTGCCAGTCCTTCAGGTCGTTGACCAGCTGGTCGGCGAGCTTCTTCTCGTCGTCACCGATCTTGGCGTCGGCGAAGAGCGACTTCTCCAGCTTGTGCCAGCCGGTCCACTCCTGGCCGGCCTCCAGGCCGTCCTCGCGGGTGTCGGTCTTCGGGTCGACGTCGCCGAAGCTCTCGGCGACCGGCTCGGTGCGCTCCCAGCCGGTGCGCGACGGGGCGTACAGCGACTTGGCCTTCTCCACGTCGCCGGCCTTGATCGCACCCGCGAAGGCCTCGACGGCCGGGATGGTGGCGTCGGCCTGCTCCTGCGCGTACGTGCGGTAGGCGTCGACGGCGGCGGTCAGACGCGGGTCGGCCGGGGCCGCCGCGGCGGAGGCGTCACCGGTGACGGTGACCTTCTGGCGGATGCCGTCGCCGACCATGCCCGGCTTGCAGGCGATCTCGTACGAACCGGCCTTGATCTCGGCGTTGATGGTCGCATTGGTGCCGGGGCCGATGTTCTCGCGCTCGGTGATGATCTTGTCACCGGCGCCGTAGACGTAGACCTCGGTGGTCTTCGAGCCCTTGTTGTCGATGTCGATCACGACGTGGCCGGCCGGGAAGCTGGTCTTCGAGACCTCGCAGGCGGTGTCGGTGGCGTTCACCTTCACGGCGTCGGCGGAGGCCTTGTCGTCCTTCTTCTGCGAGCAGCCGGCCAGCGCGGCGGTCGCCACAGCGAGGGTGAGCAGCGTGGCTGCGGTGGAACGACGGGCGGACATGCAGGCTCCAGCGGAAGGCAGGGGGTACCAGGGCAGGGCTGAGCACGAGAACGGGAACCGGAGGTGTCCGGCACCCGCACTCACTTAGCTAAGGCATACCTTAGGGATATCTGATTTCGCCGTCTACACCGCCCCCCGTGGACGATCTGCGCAGGTGGGGGGCGGCCTTGGCGGCGGCATGTCGTCAGCCCACCGACGATTTCCGGCCACGACCCGCCGATCGGCGGGGTTGACCCCGGCCGTCTCCCGTGTCACGCACCGGCGAAGGTCCGGGCCCGCCCGTGCCCCGCCGCCGCGGCGCCCCGCCCAGCACGGGGCGGCCCCGGCCTCACCCGCGCGGCGTCCGGCGGGCGGCCGCGCGGGCGGTCCAGCGGCCGTCGTGCCGGCTGATCCGGATCGGGTGGCCGAAGCAGGCGCTGATCAACTCGGTGGTCATCACCTCGTCCACCGGGCCGGACGCCACGCACACGCCCTCGCGCAGCAGCAGCGCGTGGGTGGTGCTCTCGGGCAGCTCCTCCAGGTGGTGCGTCACCAGCACGCTGGCCAGCTCCGGGTGCTGGTGGCGCAGCAGGTCCAGGCTGTCCAGCAGCAGTTCGCGCGCGGTCAGGTCGAGACCGGTGGCGGGCTCGTCGAGCAGCAGCAGCCGGGGGCTGGGCATCAGCGCGCGGGCGATCAGGGCGCGGCCGCGCTCGCCCTGGGAGAGCGTGGTCCACGGCGACTCGGCGACGGCGGCCATGCCGAGGGTCTCGATCAGCTGCTCCGCCCGGTCGAGCTCCTCGGGGGCGGGCTTGCGGTGCAGGTCGGGCTCGATGGTGTTGCGGGTGCCGGTCAGCACCACCTCGCGCACGGTCAGCGGCGAGCGCAGCGGGTGGCGCGGATTGACGTGGCCGAGGTGGGCGCGCAGCTCGCGGACGTCGACCCGGCCGAGCCGGCGGCCGAGCACGTCCACCTCGCCCCGGGTCGGGTGGGAGACCGCGCCGAGCAGACCGAGCAGGGTGGACTTGCCGGCCCCGTTGGGGCCCAGCAGCGCCCAGTGCTGGCCGGGTTCGATGGTCAGGGTGATCCCGCGCAGCAGGTGGCGGCCGTCGCGGACGACGTCGACCTCGCGGGTGCGCAGCAGCGGGCCCGACGGCGGCGGAGCGGTCGGCGGCGGGCCCGGGGGCTTCGGAGCGGTCGGCTGCGGGTCGGTCGGTTGCGGGCCCGGGGGCTTCGGAGCGGACGGCTGTGGACCGAACGGCAGCGGGTCGGTCGGCTGCGGGTCGGACGTACTCATGGCGGGCGGTCCTCCGGGGTCGGCGCCGGGCAGGGGTGCGGGTGCGACGCCGCACCGGGCGGGCCGGCGCCGACCGTCCGCGTGCAGAGTACAACCATCCGCGGGGCGGCGGCCGGGCCCGTCCGAGGCGTGGACCTCGCTGGGCGGGAGCGGCGGCCGGGGGCGCGAGCGGCCCGGGATGTCGCACGCCCCTGTCGCCGGACGGCAGTTGGCGGCAGGATCGGAGGAGGCACGGTACGAAGGGGGATGGACGGATGGGGTGGGAAGCGGAACCGTCGGGGCGGACCGGAACACTGCACGGGCGGTTCGAGGAGCAGGCCCGGCGGTCGCCGGACGCGGTCGCCGTCCGGTGCGGCGCCCGGGAGCTGACGTACGGTGGGCTGGACGAGCGGGCGAACCGGCTGGCCCGTCACCTGGTCGCGCAGGGGCTGGAGCCGGGTGACCGGGCGGCGGTGGCGCTGGGCCGGGGCACCGAGGTGTTCGTCGCCCTGCTCGCGGTGCTGAAGGCGGGCGGCGCGTACGTCCCGCTGGAGCCGGGCGCCCCCGACGCGCTGCTGCGGCACGCGCTGGCGGACGCCGACCCGGCGCTGGTGGTGACCGAGGAGGCGCACCGGGTGCGGCTGACGGACACCGGCGGACGGACGGTGGTCTGCCTGGACTCGGCGGCGGAGACGATCGCGGCACTGCCCGCCGACCCGCCGCCGGTCACCACCGGGCCGGACGACCTCGCCTGCCTCTTCTTCACCTCCGGCTCGACCGGCCTGCCCCGGGGCGCGCTGATCGAGCACCGCAACCTGCTGGCCGCCCACCAGGGCTGGTGCGAGGTGTACGGCCTCTCCCCCGCCGACCGGATCCTGCAGACGGCGAGCCTGGAGTTCGACGTCTTCACCGCCGACTGGGTGCGCGCGCTGTGCACCGGCGCCACCCTGGTGGTCGCCCCGCGCAACCTCACCCTGGACCGCACCGCCGACATCGCCGACCTGCCCGCCCTGGTGGCCGCCGAGCGGATCACCGTCCTGGAGCTGAACGTCCGCACCGCGCGCCGCCTGCACGACCACCTGGCGGCCGTCGGCGCGACGCTGCCGGGCGTGCGGCTGCTCACCGTCGGGGCGGAGAAGTGGTACCTGGACGAGCAACTGGGCCTGCAACGGCTGCTGAACCAGGACGTCCTCGGCGCCGGGGCGGGCGGCGGCACCCGGGTGCTGAACGTGTACGGCCTCGCCGAGGCGTCCGTGGACTCCACCTACTTCGACGCCGCCGGCTCGGCGGGCGGCGACCTCAGCGAGCGGGTGTCGCTGGTCGGCACGCCCTTCCCCGGCGCCCGGGTGCACGTGCTCGGCCCGGACGGCCGGCCGGCGCCGGCCGGGGAGGTCGGCGAGATCGCCGTCGCGGGGCCCGGCCTGGGCCGCGGCTACCTGAACCGGCCCGAGGAGACGGCACGGCGGTTCGTCCCGGCGGCGTTCGACCCGAACGGCCGGGTGCTGCTCACCGGCGACCTCGGGCGCTTCCGCGCGGACGGCGTGCTCGAGTTCACCGCCCGGGCCGAGAGCGTGGTCGGCCCCACCGACTCCGTCCGGTCCGCCGACGTGGTGCGGCGGGTCACCGCCGCCGCCCGCGCCGAGGGCGCCCTGCGCGCGCACCCGGCCGTGCGGGAGGCCGCCGTCGCCGAGGTCGAGCCGCAGCCGGGCACCCGCACCCTGGTCGGCTACGCCGTGACGGCGCCGGACGCCGAGGAGGCGGACGCCTGGTCGCTGTCCGTCCGGCTGTCGAACGAGCTGCCGGCCGGGGAGGCGCCCGCCGCCGTGGTGCCGCTGCCCGCGCTCCCCCGGACCCGGGCCGGCAAGCTGGACCGCGCCGCCCTGCCGCTGCCCGCGCCGCGCAAGCACGCCACCGGGCGGAAGGCCGGAAAGGGCGGCAAGGGCGGGGGCAAGGCGGGCGGCGGGCGGACGGACGGGACGGCGCCCGGCGCCTTCTCGGGCTGCGTCTGGGCCGGCTGCGCGGTGCCCGTCGCCCTCCTGGCCCTGGTCCTCACCGACGCCCTCTGGCCCGGCTCGACCGACCTGTCCGCGGTGCCCGGTCCCTACTCGACGTACTTCCGCATCCTGTACTTCTTCGAGCTGGCCTCCTTCGGCCTCGGGCTGATCTACCTGCTGTTCGGCTACCCGACGATCGCCGGGTACGGCCGGCCGACCGCCCTGGCCGTCGCCACCCATCTGTCGGTCTTCTGGCTGCTCGCCTCCTGGTGGCCGCAGGACAACCTGTACCGGACCAGCTCGGCGACGGACTGGCCGCGGCAGTCGGTGCTGGTCTTCGTGTTCAACGTCGCGCTGATGGTCTCGGCCGCGGTCGTGGTCCGCTTCCTCGCCTGGCGGTCGCCGGCCGAGCGGAAGTGAGGTCGTCCCCCGAGGGGGTCGGGGACTCACGGTGCGGCCGCCGCCTCGGCGCAGGGAACGGTCGCGCGTGCGGCGGCACCGGGCGCGGCGGACGGTCACGCGTGCGGCGGCACCGGGCGCGGGGGACGGTCGCACGTGCGGAGGCACCGGGCGCGGGGGACGGTCACCCGTGAGGCCGCCTCAGCGCAGCGCCTCGAACATCCGGCCCAGCGCCTGGTTGGCCGCGCCGACCAGCGCCTCGGCGGCGTCCAACGCCTGCGCCGCGTCCGCCGCTTCGGCCGCGTTCGGCGCACCGTCGGCGGCGGCGCGCGCGGCGAGCGCCAGGCCGACGGCCGGCTCCGGTTCGTAGCCGGCCGTCACCACCAGCGGCAGCAGGGTGACGCCGAGCCGGGCGCAGCGCGGGCGGAGCCGGTCCAGGTGGTCGTACAGCGCCTCCTGGGAGAGCCGGGCGCCGAGCGGCATCCCGTCCAGGGTGCGGACCAGGTGGCCCGGCCCGCGGACCTGGTCCAGCCGGGCCCGCAGGACGAAGGCGATCGCGGGCCCGGTGAGCCGCAGGTTGGTCTCGGTCGGGGCGAGCCGGCGCTCCCGGTCGGTCACGAAGTCGACGTCGTACCAGCCGCGGTGGCCGTCGGCGGCGAGGCGCTCGCCCACCGCGAGCCCGAACCGCTCGGCGGTCGCCGCGGCGCCGGGCGGCACCACGCCCGGGCCGACCGTCACCCCCAGGTACCGGGTGCCGTCCACCTCCATCGCCCCGACGCCGACCGGGTGGACCCGCCCGTCCTCGCCGATCACCGCGTCGAAGGTGAGGTCGCGCAGGTGCTCGGCGCGGCCGCCGTCCACGTACTCCTCCAGGAGCAGCGCACCGCCGGGCGGCAGCACCTCGTCGCGGACCAGCCGGCGCAGCAGGGCGCGTCCGCCGCCGGCCGCGAACAGCTGTTGCGGGGTCACCACGACGGTGCCGTACCCGCCGACGCCGTGCGGGCTCTTCACCACCGTGGTCAGGCCGCGGCCGGCCCGGGCGGTGAGCCGGCGGGCGGCACGGCGCGGCGAGTCCGGCTGTTCCTGGCGCGGCACCACGATCCCCGGGTGGTCCGGGGCCAGTTCGGCGAAGAGCCGGTGCGCGGCGGCCTTGGACTCGTACCGGCGCACCGCCGCCAGTGCGGGTCCGGCCCCGTGGGCGGCGGTCCGGCCCCAGGCCACCACCGGTCCGGGCCCGGCCGCGATCCGCGCCGCCAGGGCCGGCCGGGCGGCCAGCGCCTCGGCGAGCGTCCCGCCGGGCGCGATCCCGCTGTACAGCTCGACCGGCCCCCAGGCCAACTCCCGTGCCAGCCAGTCGATCCAGGCCCGCTCGACCTCGCCCGGCAGCACCAGCAGGGCCGGCTCCGGGCTGTAGCAGGCGGCCATGCCGGCGTAGTGGTGGGCCTGGCGCAGCCGCCGCGCCCGCTGGGCGGCGTCCATCCCCGCCGCGAGGAACTGGTCGTTGAAGTCGGCCACGTTCCCCAGGTGCACGGCCCGCCGTCCACCGGTCCAGGCCCCCGCCCATCCGTCCATCCCGCGAGCCTACTGTTCCGCGCCGGGCGGCCGTGGGGTCAGAGCCGGACGAGGCCGGCGTCGGTGCTCCGGAATCCGCAGGCGTCGAGGTAGTAGGCCCGGAGGTGCGGTTCGAAGTCGACGTGCAGCCACTCGCAGCCGGCCGCGCGGGCCCCGTCGACGGCGGCGGCGACCAGGCGGGTGCCGACACCGGTGTGCCGGGCCGCGGGGGCGACCACGGTGTCGAGGAGGAAGGCGTGGCCGCCGCCGTCCCAGGCGACGTTGACGAACCCGGTCAGCGGACCGCCGGCGGCGGGGCGGGCGCAGACCCAGCCGAGGCTGTGCCGCTCCAGTCGGGCGCGCCAGGCGACGGCCCTGACGGGTTGGCCGAAGCCCTCCGCGTGCAGGGCGTCGAGCTCGTCGTCGGTGAAGGGTGCGCGCCAGGTGTACCGGATCGTCATGGCCGGATCCTAGGCCGGGCGTTCACCGCGGCGCTCAGCACACGATCCACGGCCGAATCCACGGCCTCGTCCGCAACAGCGTTCACACCGCCGTTCACACCGGCATTCAGTGCTTCAACAGCACTTTTCACAGTGTGCATTCACAACCGATCAGATTCGATCAGTGCAGGACACGAAATGGTCAAGATCTGACGCTATATCTAGCCGGGGTTGGCAGCTCACCGTCAATCTCTGACGCAACTCCCTTGCAGCTACCCCGACTGGAGTCAGAGTGAGCCCCACCTCCTCTCACCGCCGCCACCTCGCGGCCGGAGCCATCGCGGCCACCGCCGCGCTCGTCGCCGCCACCTTCCAGACCGGCACCGCGTCCGCCGCCCCCAACGGCCGTGACGCGGCGATCGCCCAGGCCAAGGCCAACGTCGCCCACAACGCCTCGGTGTTCGGCTTCGGCGACGGCCAGGACCTCCAGGTCAAGGACGTCATCATCGACGCCGACGGCACCCAGCACGTCCGCTTCGACCGCACCTACCTGGGCCTGCCCGTCGTCGGCGGCGACCTGGTCGTGCACCAGGACGCCCGCGGCCGGCTCAAGGACTCCTCGCGCGCGGCGGCCCACGACGCCAAGGTGAAGTCCACCGTCCCGAAGATCCCCGCGCAGGCGACCGCCGGCCAGGCCCTCCAGGCCGCGCCGAACATCGGCTCCGCCACCAGCTCGCCCGAGCTGGTCGTCTGGGCCGCCGACGGCACGCCCCGCCTCGCCTGGAAGACCACCGTCGCCGGTGTCGGCGAGCACGGCCAGCCGGCCGGCAAGGTCGTCGTCACCGACGCCACCACCGGCGAGCACATCGAGACGTACGACTCCGAGCACCAGGCCAGCGGCAGCGGCCACTCCGAGTACACCGGTGACGTCACCATCGACACCACCCAGCAGTCCGGCGGCTACGCGCTGATCGACCCGCTGCGCGGGACCATCACCAAGGACGCCCACAACGTCTCGTCCAACTCGCTCAACGCGAGCTCGGGCACCCTCTTCACCGACGCCGACAACGTCTGGGGCGACGGCAGGAAGTTCTCCACCGACCGCGCCACCGCCGCCGTCGACGCCCACGCCAACACCGCCTGGACGTGGGACTACTACAAGAACACCTTCGGCCGCAACGGCATCAAGAACGACGGCAAGGGCGCCACCGTCTTCGTCCACGTCGGCACCAACTGGGACAACGCCCAGTGGTCCGACAACTGCTTCTGCATGATGACCGGCGACGGCGACGGCACCACCGACCCCGAGCAGGTCGACCTCGACACCATGGGCCACGAGATGACCCACGGCGTCACCAGCGCCACCGCCAACCTCCGCTACAGCGGCGAGTCCGGCGGCCTCAACGAGGCCACCAGCGACATCTTCGGCACCATGGTCGAGTGGTACGCCAACAACGCGGTGGACACCCCCGACTACCTGTTCAGCGACCAGTCCACCCCGCCGTGGCTGCGCCGCATGGACAAGCCCTCGCTCGACGGCCGCTCGGCGGACTGCTGGAGCAAGTCGGTCGGCCGGCTCGACGTCCACAACTCCTCGGGCGTCGGCAACCACTGGTTCTACCTGGCCAGTGAGGGCAGCGGCAGCAAGACCATCAACGGCTTCACCTACAACAGCCCCACCTGCAACGGCTCCACGGTGACCGGCATCGGCAACCAGAAGGTCGCCAAGATCTGGTACCGCGCGCTGACCGTCTACATGACGTCCACCACGGACTACAAGGGCGCGCGCACCGCGTCCCTGAACGCCGCGAAGGACCTCTACGGCCTCAACAGCACCGAGTACAACGCCGTCGCGGCCGCGTGGAGCGCCGTCTCGGTCGCCTGACGCCTGCCTCCTTACCCCTCCTCACCCCTTCCCCCCTCCTGATCCTCCGGTTCCGGACTCCAGCCGGATCCGGTGGTTCCCCCTCCCACGTGTGGCCCGTCGCTGCTGCGGCGGGCCACACGTGGCTTTCGGCAGGTCGACAGGAATATGCAGACCGGTCTACTGTTTTCCGCATGGGAGTCAAGGGTGAGGAGACCCGCGCCCGGCTGATCGCCGGCGCGCGCAGTCTGATCGAGGCACAGGGCTACTTCGGCACCGGCCTGAACCAGATCGTGGCCGAGAGCGGCGCACCGCGCGGCTCCCTCTACTTCCACTTCCCCGAGGGCAAGGACCAGTTGGTCGCCGCCGCCCTGCGCCAGGCCGGCCAGGAGGTCGAGGAGCTCCTCAAGTCGCAGGCCCGCAAGGCCCCCGACGCCGCCGCGGTCGTCGGGCGGCTCACCGACGTCTTCCTCGCCCGCCTGGAGGAGTCCGACTACACCAAGGGCTGCCCCGTCGCCACCGTCGGCCTGGAGGTGGCCGGCTCCAACGAGGCGCTGCGCGCCGTCTGCGCCGAGGTGTACGCGAGCTGGCAGGCCGTCCTCGCCGACCGCCTCGCGGCCGAGGGCTTCGGCCCGGCGGAGGCGGAGACCGCGTCCGCCCAGGCCCTCGCCCTCCTGGAGGGCGCCCTGCTGCTCGCACGCGTGCGCCGCGCCCCGCAACCCCTGGAGGACGCCCGCCACGCCGTCCGCCACCTCCTCGTCACCCGCCCCGACCGCGCGGCGCAGGGCCGTCCGACGTCGCGCTGACGGGCGCCGCGCCGCCGCCGCGCCACCGTCGCGTCACCCGACCACCACGCGGCCGGCCGGCGGCCCGGGGCGTGCTCACGCCCACGTCCGGCCCAGCCGCCGTCGGCTCGCGAATTGAGACACCGGAAGTCCCCTGTTCACGGGCGTGAGACGGGCGTGGGACGGCTCACGGTGCCCGGAAGGCCTGACGAACCGTCCGGGGCGCGGGCAGACTCCTCCCCCATGAACATCACCCGCAAGCTCGCAACCGCCGCCGTCACCCTCGGCATCGCGGCGTCCGCCGTCATCGGCACCACCACCACCGCCAGCGCCAACCCCAACGCCTCCTACATCGGCTACGGCTACTCGGAGTACGGGACGGGCGTGTGGTGCGTCCAGCACATCCTCAACCACAACGGCGAGTACTACGCCGGCATCGCCGAGGACAGCTACTGGGGCCCAAAGACCGAGGCCGCCGTCAAGGAGTTCCAGCGCCAGGTCAAGTCCCACTGGCCTTCGATGGAGGTCGACGGCATCGTCGGTCCCAGCACCGGCTGGTGGCTCCTGTACATGAACAACGACGGCTACGGCTACAACCGTGACGGCTCCAAGGGAGCCTGCTGGAACCACGTCCCGACCAGCTACTAGGAGCACCGGCTCCGGGGGGCCGGGGCGGTCCGTCCGTCCTGGCCCCCGGCCGCTTCGCCCGGGTCGACCGGGTGGGGTCGGCGGGAGCGGTCACGCGCCGTTGGTGCCGTTCGTCGGCGCGGCCGCCGTCCACCAGGCGATGACGCGGGCGGCCATCGCGTCGGGCCGCAGGCCGAGCGGATCGAGACCGAAGTGGTCCACCAGCTCGTGCCGCAGGAACGCCTCGACCTCCGCCTGGCCGGCGCCGGCGTGGAGTCGGGCGAGCACGGGGGCGAGCATGCAGGCGTACTCGTCCGGCGATTCGTCGGCGACGCCGATCGGGTCCCACGCGTTGAGCAGTCGGCGCAGGCCGTCCTCGGCGGAGGTGGTTCGTGATTGCACGCCCCCGGACCGCCACCCGGGACCGGCGCCGCGATCAGCCCGGGTCCGGGGCGCGGTGGGGTGACGAGGTTGGTGACGCGGTGGGGTGAGGTGTGGCGACGGCGGTGGCGGCCGGGGTGGTCCGGGCCGATCCGGGGTGATCCGGGGTGGTCTCGGTGCCCGGCGTGTTCCCGGGCGGGTCATAGGTCTGCTCTATGGAGCCATAGCTCCCCGGCCCCTACAGCGGTGCGGGCGGACCGGGTTTGCTTCAAGCACCCGCCCGACCGCCCGGACCCGACTGCCGGGCCCCGACTGCCGGGCCCGACTGCCCGGAGGAACGCACCGCCATGTCCCGCCCGATCCGTGTCGCGATCGTCGGAGCCGGCCCCGCCGGCATCTACGCCGCGGACGCCCTGCTGAAGTCCGACGCCGCCCGGGAACCGGGGGTCTCCATCGACCTGTTCGAGCGGATGCCCGCCCCGTTCGGGCTGATCCGCTACGGCGTGGCGCCCGACCACCCCCGGATCAAGGGCATCGTCACGGCGCTGCACCAGGTGCTGGACAAGCCGCAGGTCCGCCTGTTCGGCAACGTCGACTACCCGGGCGACCTCACCCTGGACGACCTGCACCGGTTCTACGACGCCGCGGTGTTCGCCACCGGCGCGGTGGCCGACCGCGCGCTCGACATCCCCGGCATCGGCCTGGACGGTTCGTACGGCGCCGCCGACTTCGTCTCCTGGTACGACGGGCACCCCGACGTCCCCCGCACCTGGCCGCTGGAGGCCGAGAAGGTCGCCGTGCTCGGCGCGGGCAACGTCGCGCTCGACGTCGCCCGAATCCTGGCCAAGACCGCCGACGAGCTGCTGCCCACCGAGATCCCCCCGAACGTCCACGCCGGGCTGCGGCGGAACAGGGCCCTGGAGGTGCACGTCTTCGCGCGGCGCGGGCCGGCCCAGGCCAAGTTCAGCCCGATGGAGCTGCGCGAGCTCGACCACTCGCCGAACATCGAGGTGATCGTCGACCCCGAGGACATCGAGTACGACGACGGTTCGATCGCCGAGCGCCGGGGCAGCAAGCACGTCGACATGGTCGCCGCCACCATCGAGAACTGGGCGATCCGCGACGTCGGCGACCGCCCGCACCGCATCCACCTGCACTTCTTCGAGTCCCCGGTCGAGCTGACCGGCACGGACGGCCGGGTGAGCGGCCTGCGCACCGAGCGCACCGAGCTCGACGGCACCGGCAACGTCCGCGGCACCGGCCGGTACACCGACTGGGACGTGCAGGCCGTCTACCGGGCCATCGGCTACTACTCCGACGAGTTGCCCAAGCTGCCGTTCGACCCGGTCTCCGGCACCGTTCCCAACGAGGCCGGCCGCGTCCTGGCCGGCGACGGCTCCCACCAGCCCGCCACCTACGTCACGGGCTGGATCAAGCGCGGGCCCGTCGGCCTGATCGGCCACACCAAGGGCGACGCGAACGAGACCGTCGCCTGCCTGCTGGCCGACCACGCCGGCGGGCGGCTCCCCGGTGCCGCCGAACCGGACCCCGAGTCGGTCGTCGCCCACCTGCGGGAGCGGGGCGTCCGGTACACCACGTGGGAGGGCTGGCAGCGGCTCGACGCCCACGAGCGGGCGCTCGGCGCGGCGGAGGGCCGGGAGCGGGTCAAGGTCGTGGAGCGCGAGGAGATGCTGCGGCGCAGCGGCGCCTGAGGACGCGTCAGCGGCACCGGCCTCCCGGTGGGCCGGGGTGGGCCAGGGGTGGGCCGTCCGAGGCGCCGGCAGTGTGCCTCCGCGACGCGTCCGCGGCGGGCCTCCTTCCGGGGAACCGGGGAGGCCCGCTTCCTCTTTCCCTCGGCTCCCCTTCCTCCCGGCGCGCCGTCGGCGGTATGTTCACCTGCGTACGCCCGCCACTGGCCGCGTACTCCGCTGATCCACCGGACAGCGGGGCTTTGTCGCGCAAAAATATACCGACCGGTCTACAGATAATTGCTCTAGAGCAGTGGGCGCCCCTCGTGCGCATCGTTGGTTTGGGCAAAAAATATGCAGACCGGTCTACAGAAAAGGAGCCTGCCCATGAACGCCGGCCCGGCCGATCCCTCGTCGCCTCCGCCCGCCCCGCGCACCCTCGTCCTCGGTGCCACCGGTTTCCTCGGCCGTTGGCTGGTCCTCGAACTCCTCCAGCGCGGCGAGCCGGTGGCCGCCGCCGTGCGCGACGGCCGCGGCGGCGCACGGGACCAGGACCTGCGCGGCTGGCTCCGCGCCCACGCCGCCGACGACGCCGCCCTCACCACCGTCGCCGCCGACCTCACCCACCCCGGGCTCGGGCTCTCCCCCGAGGACGACGCGCTGCTCGCCGAGGTCCGCGACGTGCACAACCTCGCCGCCCGTTACCGCTTCGGCCTCCCCCGCGCCGAGGCGCACGCCGCCAACGTCGACGGCGCGCTGCACGCCCTGCACTGGGCTGCCGGCCGGTCCGGGCTCCGGCGGCTGGTGCACCTCTCCGGCTACCGGGTCGGCCGGGACACCGCCCCCCGCCACCCGCTCCCCGCCGCCGAGGCCGACGCGCTGTACGCCCGGCTCGGCGCCTACGAGGCGTCCAAGCACCTGGGCGACGCCGCCGTCCGCGTGACCGCCGCCCGGCTCGGCGTTCCGCTCACCACGGTGAACCCCAGCAGCGTGATCGGGCACTCGGTCACCGGCGAGGCCGGCCAGTACATCGGGCTGGCCGAGCTGGTCCGGCAACTCTGGTCCGGACGGCTGCCGTTGCTGCCCGGGACGCCGCGCACCCTCCTCCCGGTGGTCACCGTCGACCACCTGGCCCGGTTCCTCGCGGCCGTCCCGGAGCACGACGACGGCCCGGCCCACGCCCACACCGTGCTCGACCCCGCCACACCACCCCTGCCGGACTTGATCGCCCTGCTGGCCGAGCACCTGGGCGTGCGCGCGCCGCGCGGGCTGGTCCCGGTCGGCCTGGTCCGGCGGCTGCCCCGCGCCCTGACCGGCGCCGACCCGGAGACCCTCACCTTCCTCTCCGAGGACACCTACGACACCACCTCCGCCGACCGCCTCGCCCACGCCGCCGGCCTCCACCACCCGCCCGTCGCCGACGTGTTGCGCCGCTGGGCCACCCGCCTGGTCGCCGACGGCTTCGGCGCGACGGCCTCCGGACCGGCGCTCCCGGGCCGGTTCACCGACCTCGCGGGCAGTCGCAGCTACCTCGTCGGGGACGGCGTGACACCCCGGTTCGTCCTGCTGCACGGCCCGGGCGCGGACGCCGACGCCTGGCACGACGTGGTCGCCCGGCTGGACGCGCCCGCGCTCACGGCCGACCTCCCCGGTCTCGGCCGCTCCTCCCCCGCGTCGTCCAGCTCGTCCACCTCGTCCACCGCCGCGGAGGACCGCTGGCTGGCCGAGCTGCTGGCCCCGGTCCGGTCGCGGCCCGTCCTGGTCGCCCACTCGGCCGTCGCCACCACGGCGTTGCGCTACGCGGCCGCCCACCCGGACCGGCTGGCCGGCCTCGTCCTGGTGACCGCGGACGCCCCGGCCACCCCTGGCTCCCCGGCCACCCCGCCCCCGTCCCACCGCCCCGGCGCGGCCAGGCGCGCCGCCCGCAGGCTCCGCACCACCGCCCGCCCGGCCGAACGGGCGGCCGTCGCCGAGCTGGCGCGCACCGGTCCCGTCCCGGTCCACACCGTCCCCGGCGGGCCGCACTCGGCCTACGCACCGGAACTCGCCGGCGCCATAGCCGAGTTCGCTCGCTCGCTCACCGCCTGAACGCCGTGCGGCGACCGTGCACCGCCGATCACCGACCGGTGCACGGCCGCCGGCAGGAGCGCGTCGTCCGGGTGCGGATCCGGACGACGCGCCCGCGGTCCGGCGCCGTCGACCGCCGGCCCGCGGCGAGTCCTGGTGGTGCGCCTCCCGGCCCGGGTCAGGGCGGACGGCCCGGGCAACCCGGCGAGGCGACGAGGTCGGCGGCGCGCGGCAGATCGGCGATGAGGCCGACCGCCACACCCGCCCGGACCGGCAGCGCGACCGCATCGCCCCTCGGGCCACACCGTCCTGAAGCCTTGACCGGCCCGAGCGTCCGCGGCCGGCTCCGCCTCCCGGCCGGCCGCGCCGGCCCCCGGTCGAGCCAGGGCTGACCGCGCGTACGGGCGGTGTCCTCCCCGGCCGAGCCGCGCCGCGGACGAGGTCCAACACGCCGTTGCGCTCGGTCTCCTGGCCGCGTCCCCCGACGATCGGCTTGCCGAGCGTGCCGTTGACCCAGGCTTCTACGGTGCCTGGCAACAGGCACCGATGAGCGTTCCCGCCGACCCCGGCACGGGCCCGGCGAGGCCCACCCGGCGGGCACGCACGGCAGCGTGGACCGTCCCGCGCCGGGCGCCCGTCCGCCGTTCTCGCTCCCCTGCGCCAGGACGACGTCAGCGCCCAGGTCCAGGGCCCGCCCGGCGGGCCTCGTCCAGACCGGCGGCCCGGACGACCAGCACCGCTTCCTCCCGGCGGTTACGGGCGACGAACGGGCTCGGCCCACCGAAACGGAGCATCGCCGCCACGGAACGGTCCTCCGGCCCTGCTCGACGACGCCGCCCGTCTGCATCATCGCCCGGACCAGGAAGCCGACACCCCACGGCCCGTCGGCGCCCTCCCTGCCGGCCACCGGCCCCCGCTCCAGCCCCACCCCGTCGCCCTACCCGCCCGGCCCAGCAGCCCAAGGCCGCCCGCCCGAAAGACGGCCACAGCCCATGCACCCCCGACCGAACCACCGCCCGGCGCCGACACGAACCTCATCACCACCTAGTGCTGCTCCGCGGAGGGTCGCGCGAACGAATGGCCGCGAAGCATGTAGTGACAGCGCCGCGCGTGTGCTTGGTGACGGCGGCGCCATCTGGACCAGGTCAGTGTGTGGTCGCGGTCCGGAGCACGGTGGCGGGGTCGAGCTGCCAGCAGACGGCGAATCTCGGCCGGGGTGAGGTCCACGAGGTCGGGCGCGTCGTCGCTGCCGCCCCCTTTTCGCGCTCCCGGGCAGCCATGACGGCCAGGAACGCGTGGGCGAGCATCGCGAGGGTGATGTGCCGGTACCAGCCCACGTACGGCCTCATTTCGTACTGGTCCAGGCCGCACTCGTTCTTCGCGCTCTGGAAGCACTCCTCGATCTTCCAGCGGCAGCCCGCGACGCGGACCAGGTCGGCGACGGTGGCGTCCAGGGGCGCGCAGGCCAGATAGTAGGCGACGTCGTCAGGCCTGGCGATGCTACGACGGGCCAGCATCCAGCGCTGCCGAGTGGGCTGGTCACCGTCGAATTCCCACACGGCTGGCAGGCGCGCTGCGGCCCAGTCGTAGAGGCGCTCACCCTTGGCCTCGGAGCCGGCGGACAGCCGCTGCCAAGCCTCGGGCGGGGCTTGGGCGATGAGGAAGTCGATCCGTGGGCCGTGCACCTGCTGGGACTTGGGACGGCAGCGACGTAGGAGAGCC
The DNA here is from genome assembly GCF_042677465.1 of Kitasatospora sp. NPDC127111. Classification (NCBI taxonomy): domain Bacteria; kingdom Bacillati; phylum Actinomycetota; class Actinomycetes; order Kitasatosporales; family Streptomycetaceae; genus Kitasatospora; species Kitasatospora sp. NPDC127111. The sequence goes on along the minus strand of NZ_JBHXTG010000080.1, from coordinate 15,936 downwards.
CGGCGTCTTCGAGGAACCGCCGGAAGTGCGAGTCCTGGCCGCCGACCGCGCTCGTCGGGGACGCGGGGGCCCTGGCAGCGTTGCCGGTCGTCGGTCCAGGACTTGGGCAGGTCGAGCTCGCGGTCGACCAGGGCATGGCCCTTGGTCCAGGCGTAGGCTGCGAAGACGCCGATCTGGCGGTTCTCCGTGCGGCCGGCGGTGCCCGAGTACTGGCGCTGCACGCCGGCCGGGACGGTGCCCTTCTTCACGAAACCCGTGTCGTCGAGGATCAGGACACCGTCAGGGGTGCCGAGTTGCTCGCCGATGTAGGCCTGCAGGTCATCGCGGACCCCGTCCGCGCTCCAACAGGCGCGGGCGAGCAGGTGCTGCAGCCGATGCGGGGCCGGGTGCCCGCCGAACTCGGCCAACTGCCAGCTGTTCTTTCGGCCCACCGGACCCAACAGTCCGCGCACGTAGTCCCGCATCCGCCTCCGCGGCTCCACCCGCGTGAAGCGAGTCCCGATCCGCAGGAAGAGTTCGGTCAGTTCCCGGTCCCACACCTCCGCCAGATCGTCGCTCACACCGAGGGGCTGTCCACGACGCTGCCCCTACGCGCGCCGCGGCCACTCGTCCGCGCGACATCCCCGCGAACACCCCTCCACCCCCGGCGCAGCCCGGCTACACTCGCCGCCACCAGGCCGCTGACCAGGGAAAACGAATTACGCTCACTGGAGTACCAACCGGCCCTACGACGTGTGCGGGCGCCTCCGACGTGCCAACCCCTCCCCGCCCTCTCCGGCATCACCGGGCAGGTGAATAATTCGACGGCGCACCGGCCCCGCGCCTGGTTGCTGTTCGCGCGTCAACGCTTCGTTCACAAGATCATTGGGGGATCTCATGAGTTCACGCCGCTACCTCGGATCGGCGGCTGCCGTCATCGGTGCCGCCGTGATCGGCACGGTGCTGCCCGTTGTCAGTGCACACGCCGCCGGCGCCACCGATCCCGGCACCGATCCGACAGCCGCCTTCACCGCCACCCAGGCGGACCAGGAGGTGCCCCGACTGACCGTCACCGATGCCTCCACCGGCACGTGGCCGATCACCTCGTACAGCTTCGACTTCGGCGACGGCACCGCGCCGGTCACGGCGTCCACCACCCCGGTCACTCACACGTACGCCACTGGCGGCCGCTTCACGGTGACCGAGACCGTCGTCGACGACCACGGCCGGTCCGCCACGAGCCAGAAGTCCGTCACCGTCGTCCACGGAACCCTGTTCGGCGCCCCCCTCGTCGCGAAGTTCTACGACGGCATGATGGGCAGCCACCGCCCCTTCGTCGGGCTGCTCCACGACCGGGGTGCCTGGGACTTCACCAACCAGCGGGTGTCCGGGCCGCCGACCGGCCAGAGCACGTTCGGGACCGCCGACGGAGACATCCCGATCGCCGTCGCCCCGGCCTACGGCACCCAGGTGGTGGTCGGGGTCTACCGCTCCGGCCAGTTCATCCTGAACACCCTCCCCGCGCCCACCACGGTGGGCTTCGGCCAAGCCGGTGACATACCGGTCCCGGCCGCCTGGGACCACAACGGGCACGACCAGCTCGCGGTCTACCGGCCGAGCACCGCCACCTTCGCCGTCCGCCACGACGACGGCAGCGTGACCACCGCGTGCTTCGGCGACCCCGGCGACCTGCCGGTGGTGGGCGACTGGGACCGCGTGGGCCACATTCAGCTCGGCATCTTCCGCGGCAACGGCACCGGCCGGACGAACACCTTCGCGCTCCGCCACGACGACGGCAGCGTCAGCACCGCCGGCTACGGCGACTACGGCGACGTCCCGCTGGTCGGCGACTGGCAGGCGGCCGGCCGCACCACCTTCGGCATCTACCGTCCCTCGACCGGCACCTTCGCCCTCTCCAACGCCTACATCGGCAAGGCCGACGACGTCTTCCACATCGCCAGCCTGTACTGACCTGCACTCCTGGAAGGGCCGCAGGCCCGACGGCCTGCGGCCCTCTCGCTTGCCCGGCGCACGCCCTCGGGAACTCGGACTGGCAGCGGCGGATCGACCAGGTGGACACCTTCAAGCTCAGCAAGGACCCGCAGTTCGTCGAGAAGGTCCGCGCCGTGGTGGGCCTCCACCTGGACCCGCCGCAGCGCGCCATCGTGCTCTGCGTCGATGAGAAGTCGCAGATTCAGGCCCTGGACCGCTCGGCCCCGGTACGACCGATGATGCCCGGCATGCCCGAGCGCCGCACCCACGACTACCTGCGCGGCGGCGTCACCCCTTGTTCGCGGCACTCAACGCCGCTACCGGTGAGATCATCGGCTCCCCGCACCGCCGGCACTCTTGGTGTGATCCGGGCTGTCGCCGTCAGGCGACAGCCCGGATCTTCCAGGTGGTGCCGTTGTGTGGGAATCCGAGGTTGATCAGGGTTCGCCGATTGAGGGCGGCGGCGCGGGTGTGGAGCGCACGTGCTCGTCGCGGGCCCTCCACACCTGCCCGAACCCACCCGCTCCCAGGACCAGTTGGTAACGCCCGGCCACCGTCGTCCCCGGGTAGCACAGCAACGGAAGAGCACAGCCCAACCACCCCCGAATCGAACGTGGTGCCTGTGCTGGCCGCAGCCATGAACGAGAGGACGTGACCGGATTCCACCCCTCGCCACCGCCCGGTACCGCCGAACCGCGCGCGGGTGCGGCACGGCCCTATCGGCCGTCGGCGGCTGCCGCTATCGTCCCGTTCACGGCCACAGCCGGCGAGGGGTGGGGGAGGTCGCCATGTCGGTCGAGCGGCGGACGAAGGCACCATGGCTCCCGCCCCGCTGGTTCATCCGGCTCGCCTGGGCCGTCCACCGGGGCGTGTACCGGGCCTTCGGCGGGCGGGTCGGGCTGTGGCGGCCGAAGGCCAAGGGCTGGGGCACCCTGCGGCTCACCACGACCGGGCGCCGCACCGGGCAGCGGCGCAGCGTGATCGTCGGGTACTTCGAGGACGGTCCGAATCTGGTCTCGCTGGCGATGAACGGCTGGGGCGAGGGTGAGCCCGCGTGGTGGCTCAATCTGCAGGCGCACCCGGACGCCGACGTCGAACTGGCCGACGGGCGGCGGTCGGTGCGGGCCCGTGCCGCGACGGGCGAGGAGCGGACGCGGCTCTGGGCCCGCTGGCGCGCGATCGACGCGAACCTGGACGCCTTCGCGGCGCTGCGGCCCCACGAAACCGCGGTGGTGGTGCTGGCCCCCAGGCCCGGCACGCCGGGCGCGGCCGACGGGACCGACGCGGCGGACGCGGCGGACAGCTGAGCGGTCGGCGCCTCCCGCAGCCGGCCGGCGGTGAACCGAACGCGTGTATGGCGGCGTCCACCCGGGTGTGATCACCGCCGTTCTCGACGCCTCGCCGCTGCTCTGGCCCGGCGCGCTCGTCTCCGCCGTCCTCGCCGTCCTGTTGAGCCGCCCGGCCGGCCGGTTACTGGCCGCGCACCGCTTCGCGGGCTTCCTGCTGGTCCTCGCGCTCGGCGGGATCATCACCCTCACCCTGCTACCCGACCTGCGGTGCTCGCTCGCGGACAACCTCCGCTACAACGCCCGCCAGTGCACCGTCGACGGCGCCGGGCCGCATCCCGCGCGCGAGCTCCTGACGGTCAGTCAGAGCAGCTTGAATGTAGCCCTGTTCGTTCCGCTCGGTGTCGCCGCCGCGCTCGCCGGCACCTGGGGCCGGCGGGCGGCCGCCGCCGCCGGCGCGGCGCTCCTGCCGGCCGCCGTGGAGGCCACCCAACCAGTACGCCCTGCCCGTCCTGGGCCGGGCCTGCGACGCCCAGGACCTCTACGACAACCTCCTGGGTCTGGGGCTCGGCCTGGCGGCGGGCCTGATCGCCGCGGTCCCCGCCCGGGCCGCCGTACGGGCCCGCCGCAACACCCGCCGTCCGGCCGCACCGCACGGCACTCCGGCCGAGTGAGGGCCCCGCGAGCCCGCCACGAGCGGAGCCGGTACCACCGGCTCCTGGACCGCCGGTTCGTCCGGAGTCACACCGGCCGCGAACCACCGAACAGCCCACCCGCCCGGAGCCCGCGCGCCGCCCGACACCGCGCTACCGGCGCCCGTCGGCCGCGGCGTACCGGAGCCTGGCGGAGTCCCCCTCGATGTGGAGGAAGCACGGGCCTCGCCACACGGTCAGGTCCGGTTCGTCGAAGCCGACCGCGACCAGCCGGAGCTCTGCCGCCCGGATCGGCAGGACGGCGGCGGCGAACTGCTTCCCCTCGGGGCCGTCCCCCCAGCGGACTGCCGCCAGTCGCTCGAACAGCTCACGCACGCCCTCCCAGCCGGGCCCCGGGACGAAGCGGTGCAGGAACCACGGCATGTCGCACCCCTCCTCGTGCAACTCGCCCACCAGGGTTCCCCCCTGCACCAGCTGCCAACCGCTCATCGCTCCCCCGTCCGTTCGGTACCACCGCCCCGCCTGGCAGGCCCTCCCCCGCACGGCCCGGCCGGGAGAGCCCGTGGGACCCGTCTCGCCGATCATCTCCCGGTCCGCGCCGATCGACGAAGCGGGCCTACCCTCGAACCAGACGACGAGCCTGACGTTCTCCTCACCGTGGACGTCGGCGAGTGCCCGCATGGCCGCCCACACCGGCGCCCAGGCGCCGCCTGCCACCGCCTCCAGCCGGGTCATCCGCGCGACGCGGAGGAGCTTGCCCCCTGCGTCCACTCGGCGCCCTCGGGCCGGCCTCGGGTGTCCTGGAAGGACTTGCCGGTCAGGACCCGACCGCCGTCGGGCGCGCGGCCGTACTCGTGGACGCGCTCGTCCACCGCGTCCGCGGGCTCGTCCCAGTCCACCCGGACCAGTTCCGCCCAGCCGATCCAGGACGCGCGGTGACCGTCCGGCCCCCATCCCCCGTATGCCCCGGCGGGTCCGGTCCGAGACGTCGTCGGGCAGGCCGCGGCCCTCGGCGAGGGGGCGGAAGCCCGCGTGGTTCCGCACCCCGAACAGACAGCCGAAGGCGTCGTCGTCACGTCCGCCGTAGAGCAGGTCCACGTCGATCGCGGCGGCCCGGGCCGCGTCCTCCTCGTCGAGCGTTCCGAAGGTGGCCCGGCACTCGACGACCCCGTGCAGGTCGGCTCCCATGCCGACGGATTCTCCCGCCCTGTCCGGGCCCTCGCCACGGGCTTTCGGCCCGGCGTGCGGGTCCGCGCCCACCCGTCCCGTCCGCTCAGTCCGCTGACGCCGTCGGATCGGGTGCCGGCCCCGACCGCAGAACCGGGACCGGCGCCGTGATCGCGGCGGCCGGCAGCACGTTGTCCGGTTCGGCGCCCGGGTCCTCGGCGGCGACGACGCCTGCCGCCTCCGCGTCGAAGCCGGACGGCCAGACGGTGAGGCTGCTCGCCAGCGCGGTCTCCAGCCTCGCCTGCCGCAGGTCGGCCCCGCTGAGGTCGCAGCCGCGGAGGTCGGCCATGCGCAGGTCCGCGCGGACGAACACGGTGCCTCCGGCGCGGGCCTTGCGGAGGTTCGCCTCGCGCAGGTCCGCGCCGGAGAAGTCCGCCTCCCGCAGGTCGGCCTTGAGCAGCCGGGCGCCGCGCAGGTCGGCTCCGGTGCACCGGGCCCGGTGGAGGATCGAGGTCCCCAGTTCGGCATGCCGCAGGTTGGCCCTGATCAGGGAGGCCCCGCGCAGGTTGACCTGATACACGCTCGCCGCTTCCAGGCACGTGCCGTCGAGGTTGACGCCGCTGAGCCACAGTCCGTCGCAGTCGGCCCGGCGCAGGTCCGTGAAGCTGACGTTGAGCCAGCCCGGAGTGCGGTCCTGGGTGAGGACGCCGAGGCAGGTGAGCGCCACCTGGGCGTCGGCCGCGCGGGTCTCCAGCGGGCGAACCGAGTTGATGGAGGCGTCCGCCGCCGGGGCCCCCGGCTCCTGCGGCGGCCAGGGCAGGTGCGTCCGCAGGTACGCCGCCATGATCGAGACGACCGACTCGTGGTCACGCTCGGAGTGGTCGGCGATCCGCCGGAGCGCGTAGATGCCGCCGATCCGCACGTCCAGCTTGTCGCTGCCCAGCTGCTCCACGGCCCGGCTGAAGCGGTCGGTCACGTGGCCCTCCCGGGTGGCGTGCAGCCCGTCCTGGCTGACGCGCAGCTGCCGCCAGGTGGCGTAGGCGCCGAACAGGACGACGGCACCGCCGATCGCCTGGAGCAGCGTGGTGCGCACGTCGTTCACGGCGTTCAGCCGTTCCGCGGCGGTGAGCTGGGCACCGGCGAGATCATGGTCGACGACCAGGGCCGGGAGCGCCAGGAGCAGAACCGCCAGGGCTACCAGAGCGGCCACGACGACCACCGCCACGGTAGCCGGCCGAGTCGGACGGCGACGGTCGCGAAACGATTCCCCCATGGTCACCGGATCCTAGGGCAGTTCCGGACCGGAGGGCCGGTACGGTCGCCGGGCCGGCATGATCGGCGCGGCCCCGTACGACCGGCGCGGGGGCGGAGGTGGCAGGACCGGACGTGGAGGGAGACACCGGATGGGCGCGCCCCGTACGCCGCGTGAGCGCTGGGTCGAGGAGGGGCTGCGGGCGCTCGCGGGCGGTGGTCCGGAGGCCGTCCGGATCGAGCCGCTGGCGCAGGCGCTCGGTGTGACCAAGGGCGGGTTCTACGGGTATTTCGGGAGCCGGGGTGCGCTGCTCGACGAGTTGCTCGACACCTGGGAGCGGGACGTCACCGAGGCGGTGATCGAGCAGGTCGAGAGCCTGGGCGGGGACGCCCGGACGCGGCTGGACCGGCTGTTCACGGTCGTCGCCTCCGGGACGGCGCCGTCGAGGAGCGTCGCGGTGGACCTCGCGATCCGCGACTGGGCCCGGCGCGACGAGGTGGTCGCGGAGCGGCTCCGGCGCGTCGACAACCGGCGGATGGAGTACCTGCGTTCGCTGTTCCGGTCGTTCTGCCCCGACGAGGACGAGGTGGAGGTGCGCTGCATGGTGACCTTCTCGCTGCGGATCGGCAGCCCCTCCATCGCCGCCGACCACGCGGGCCGCACCCGTGCCGAGGTGATGGAGCTGACCAGGAAGTGGCTGCTGCGCTGACCTGCGCTAGCGGTGCCCGCCCGCCGCTGCGAAGGCGAGGACGGTCCAGCTCACTCCCGGGCGGTCGTGCAGGTCGGGTCGGGGGGTGCGGATCAGCAGGTCCAGGCCGCGGGCCCGGGCCTGCGCGACCGTCTCGTCGGCCGGGACGGCGAACATCCGGCGGCCGGGCGGCACCGGGCCGTGGCGCAGCGAGAGGACGACCCGGCCGCCGGGGTTGAGCAGCCGGGTGAGCGCGTCCATCGCCAACGGCCGTTCCCGCTCGGCCAGGTGCATCCAGACGGCGCACAGCAGGATCAGGTCGAAGCGCTCGCCCGTCGCGCGGAGCGCGGCGGCCTCGGGCAGCGAGTCGTCGACCCAGCGGATGCCGCTGCCGGCGTGGATGCGCTCGCCGGCCCGGCGCAGCTCGGCGGTCGGTTCGGCCGCGACGACCCGGTGGCCGCGTGCGGCCAGGGCGGCCGCGTCCCGGCCGGTGCCGGCGCCGATGTCGAGGATGTCGGACGGCCGTTCGGGGAACAGGTGCAGCACCTCGCGGTGGACCTGTTCGAAGGTCACCCCCTCGTACTGGGCGACCCGCTCCGCCGCCGTCTCGCCGTAACCCGCGTTGCTCGCCAGTTCGTTCACAGCTCCCCCTCGTCGGTCGGGCGCGACCGGCCGGCCGCGGCGGCCCCGCCGCCGGTGGGCCGGATCGCCCGTCACAGTCGGAACGATCTTCCCCCGATCGCCGCTCGGCGCCAAGCGACGGACCGTCACCGGGGGCGGACCGGGGCGGGGGCGGAGCCGGGGGCAGGGCGCAGGGAGCCGCGTCGGGACCGGGTCAGGCCTCGCCCGGGTGCCAGGCGGGCCACTCCCACGGGCGGTCGGCCCAGTGGACGCGGTCGGGATCCCGGGGGTCGAGGTCGGGGAAGAGCTGGTGGATCCGGGGTTCGAACTCCTCCGGAGCGAGCGGCTCCCAGCCGTGGCCCTCGAAGTGGACCAGGCGGTACCGGCTGTCGGTACGGAACTCGGCGACCTCGACCAGGGGCTTCGCCGTGCTGTTCGGCGTGCTGTTGGTGTCCATGCCCCCAGCATGTGGCGGACCCCGGACGGCCGCACCCGGGGTACGGCAGGCAGCGTACGGTCCGGGGCGGGCGGGTCGGGGGGCGCGACGGGCGGCCGGGGGGCGCGACGGGCGGGCGAGCTGCGGAGAACCCCCGTCCGGGTCATGTCCCGGCGGCGGCGCGCTCGTTGAGCACGGCGAGCGGGTCGCCGGTGGTCGGCGACGGCCGGCAGGAGGACACCGGGCATGGGCGGGCAGCCGACGGGCGGGCAGTGGCAGTGGCCGGAGCAGGCGTGGGAGCCACCGCCGGTCCCACCGCCGCCGCCCGCCTCGGCGGCCCCGCCGGTACCCGTCCCCTCGCCCCCGGCCAGGGCCGCGGCGGCCGCTCGGGCGGGGCGGCCGCGCTGGGTGTGGGCGGCGACGGCGGCCGGGACGGTCGCGGGGCTGGCCGCCGTCCTGGTGATGTGCGGGCCCGGGTCGGGCGAGGAGCGGACCGGGGTGGTGGCGTTCCCCTCGGCCTCGCCGACCTCGGCGGACTCGCCGTCGCCGTCCCCCTCCGCGTTGCCGTCGGTGCCCTCGGTGCCCGACCTGGTGCCCGTCCCGGCCACGGCGCCGCCCGGCACGCCGGCCCCCTCGCCGGAGACGGCGCCGACCCCGGCCGAGCAGCCGGGTACCGCGGGCGAACCCGCGGGGACCGGGGCGGACCACGCCAGCACCGCCCGCCCCCGGCCGAGCCACAGCCCGCGGCCGGCGCCGTCCCGCCCGGCGACCGGCCCGGCGGCACCCGCCCCGGCGGCGTCGGCACCGGCGCCTGTGCCGGGCGGCGCGCCGAGCCTGCCGGCGGCGATCGGAGGCGGCTCGCTCTGCGACCAGGCCGAGCGCATCGGCCGCTGGCCGGCCGGCTCGGAGCAGGCCCGCCTCTGCCACGGCATCTACGGCTGACCGGCCCCGGGAGGCCGGGTGGACGCCGGGGCGGGACGGGCCTGGCGGGCGGTCGGGCCGGGCGGTCCGGCCGTTCACCCGTCCGGCCCGTTCACCTTCCGGCCCGTCGGTCCCGTCCGTCCCGTCGGTCAGTCCGCCGTGCACCCCCAGTAGCCGACCTCCGCCGGTTCTCCGTCGCGGTACAACACCGTGCACCGGCCGTGGCCACGGCCGACCGGGTCCAGGAGCTCTCCCAGCGCGGCCTCCCACTGTTCGTGCGTCGGCCGGCCGTCGGGCGCCCAGCTGCGCACCTCGGCCTCGGTCAGCGGTTTGACCGTGGCGAAGCCGTCCGCGGAGCCGGCGTCGACCAGCGCGTAGAAGTCGAGCACGGTGCACGTCCCGCCGGTCAGGACGTACTCCTGCCACGCCTCGTCCTCCCACAGCTCGACGATGTCCCGGCCCGGGAACCCGTGATCGTCCTTCGCCAGCTCCTCCGCCTGGGCCTGCCGGAAGGCCGCCGTCAGGTCTTCCCGGTACGGCCCCGTCCCCGCCCACTGGTTGCCACCCACTGCAGCGTCCTCCTTCGCACGGTCACTCGACCGCCGTCACTCGATCGCGGCGCATGCTAACCGGGGCGACCGACAGGACCGCCTGCCGCGGGGCGCCGACGAGGCACCGACCAGCACCGACGCGGCGCCGGCCGGGCCTCCCTCCTCCCCTCAGGCCGGCCCGGGCAGCCCGCTGTCCGGCCCGAGGAGCCCCTTGTCCAGCCGGGGTGCCAGCACCCGGGCCAGGGTGTCGGTGATGTGCCCGGTGTCGCGGTAGAGCACCACGCCCTCCAGGACCGCCGGGCAGTCCGGGCCGGTGCCCGGGCAGAGCAGCGGGGCCAGGTCGAGCACCCGGACGCCGTAGCGGGCGGCGAGGCCGCCGTCGATCAGCGGGTCGCGCTCGAAGGCGGACGCGCGGGGGAAGAAGCAGGCGTCGGAGCGGCCGTCGGAGGCGGCGAGGCAGGTGGGGATGTCCTTGCCGGGCATCGGCGTGTCGCCGAGGTAGGCGAGCGGGGCGCCGACGGCGGCGAGCCGGTCGAGGGTGCGGGTCCAGCCCTCGGCGCGTTCCTCCTGGCCGCCGTACCGGTTGAGGCCGGCCATCAGGATCAGGCGCGGCTTGGGACCGGTGGCGAGGCGGGTGAGGGTGTTCTCCCGCCAGCGGTCGCACTCCTCGAAGGTGCGGCCGAGGACGTTGTTCCGCACGGTCAGGGTGGCCAGCGGGCAGCCCGGCTTGACCAGGACCTCCAGCGCCCAGTGCCGCTGGTCGGCCAGTGCCAGCGCGCCCGAGATCCACTGGCCGGCGTGGGAGTCGCCGAGCAGCACGATCCGGTCGCGGCTGCTCTCGGTGCCGAAGAGGCAGCGCGGGCTGGTGTCGGCACCGAGCGGGATCTCGCAACCCCGACCGGGCGGGAAGTCCTCCCGGGCCCGGGCCAGCGAGGGGGTCAGGGTGAGCACCCGGGTGCCGGGGGCGAGCAGGGCGGGGCCGTCGACCGCGCCGGCCGGGACCGCCACGGGCGGGCCGGCGTCGCCGAGGGCCCGGACGGTGCCGCCGCCCAGGGTCAGCCCGGCGATCAGCGGGATGACCAGTGCGCTGGCGCCGACCGCGAGCCCCCGGCGCGGCGCCGGGCCGCCGCCGTGGCGCAACGGCTGCTCGACCAGGCGCAGGGTGAGCCAGGCGGGCAGCGCGGAGGCGGCGGTGAGCGCGACCAGGGTGGGCCAGGGCAGGGCGCCGTAACGGGCCTGGGCGATGGTCAGCACCGGCCAGTGCCAGAGGTACCAGGCGTAGGACAGGCGGCCGGCGGCGCGCAGCGGCCGGGTGGCGAGCAGCCGGCCGACACCGCCGGCACCAGCACCGGAAGCACCAGTACCGGCAGCGGCGCCAGCAACGGCACCAGCACCGGCGCCGGGAGCACGGTGGGCCGATCCGGCGAGCAGGACGGCGGCGGTGCCGAGGGCGGGGAGCAGGGCGGCGCTGCCGGGGAAGGGCGTGTCGCGGTCGTAGTGGAGGACGGCGAGGAGGACGGCGGCCGCGCCGGCCCAGCCGAGCGGGCGCAGCACCCAGCCGGCCGTCCGGGCGGACCGGCCGGGGTGCGGCAGCCGGCGCGCCAGGACGGTGCCGAGCAGGGCGGCGCCGGCGCCGACGGCGAACTCCCAGAGCCGGGCGGCGGTGGAGAAGTAGCCGAGTGGTGCGGAGCCGGCCGTCCAGCGGATGCAGAGTGCCAGCGAGACGCCGCCGATCGCGGTGGTGGCGACGGCGACCGCGGCGGTGCGGCGGCGGCCGGTCAGGTGGCGGGCGAGGCCGAGCAGCAGGACGCCCCAGAGCAGGTAGAACTGGTTCTCGACGCCCAGTGACCAGAAGTGCTGGAGCGGGCTGGGGTCGCGTTCGGCGGCGAGGTAGTCGGTCTGCTGCCCGACGAACCGCCAGTTGGCGAACTGGCCGGCGGCGGCGATCAGGTCGCGGGCGAGGTCGGTGCCGCGCAGCGGGTCGAGCAGTGCGCCGCCGGCGACCGCGGTGGCGACCAGGACGACGGCGGCGGCGGGCAGGATGCGGCGGGCCCGGCGGGCGGCGAAGTCCCGGAGGCCGAGCGGACGGGCCATGAGCAGGCCGGTGATCAGGAAGCCGGAGATGACGAAGAAGACGTCGACGCCGACGTAGCCGCCGGTGAACGCGGGAACGCCCGCGTGGAAGGCGAGGACGGCGAGGACGGCGACGCCGCGCAGGCCCTCGATGTCGGGGCGGAAGGCGGCCCGTCCGCGCGGCTCCCCAACCGGATCCCCCGCCGGCGCCGCATCCGGCTGCGCGTCCGGTTCGGCGACCGGCTTCGCGACGAGCTTCGCGACCTGCCGGGCGGGCGACGAGGCAGCGGGAGCGGGCCCTCGGGCCGGTGCGGCGAGGTGGACGAGGTCCGGCGGGAACGCGCCCGCCGCGGCGTCGGGTGCGGGTTCGGGGTGGACGGTGTGCGGCGAGCGGGTGCTCTCCGGCTGGACGGACGGGCGCCCGGCGATCGGGCGTTCGGCGGGCGGGTGTTCGGCGGGCGGGCGCCCGGCGGACGGGTGTTCGGCGGCCGGGCGTTCTGCGGGCGCGGGCGGGTGTTCGGCGGCCGGGCGTCCGGCGCCCGGTGGTACGGCCGTGGGCACGGCGGTGCTCCTTGCATGACTGGCAGCGGTGTTCGGGACCGCCGGGCCGATGGGGCGGCCTGGCAGCGGGTCCGCGCCGGTGGGGCGACGCGCAAGGCCTGGCGGGCGGGCGCCAGGTGATGGACGAGACGTCAGAAGACGAGCGGATCGGCCCAGCCGGAGGCCAGCAGGCCGCAGAGCAGCAGCACGGCGGTGAGGGCGACCGCCTCGGCCCGGCCGAAGCCCGGGTCGGAGGCGTGCCGGGCGGGCGGGGCGACTTCGCCGACGGCGGCACCGTTGCCGCCGCGCAGCAGGGGCCACAGGGCCCGGACGAGCGGGATGGTCGTGTAGGCGGTGAGCCCGAGCAGTGCGGTGAGCGCCCAGTACGGCTGCCAGCCGTGCAGGGCGACGGCCCTGGCCGGGCCGGCCGCGCCGGCGAGGACGACGAGGCCGAGCCAGCCGACGCCGATCCGGGCGACGGTACGGGCGAGCGAACTGCCGCCGGAGACGGCGCCGGTGGGCACCCAGTCGGCGCTGCGGCGGCGTACCGCGTGCGCGATGGCGACGATGTGGCAGAGCCCGCCCAGGAGTTGGACCCGGGTGACCTCGAAGCGCCAGCGGGTGCGGGACATCGCGGGCAGCAGGACGAGCGCGACCCAGATCGGCGGCAGGAACGGCAGCACCTGCCAGGGCCGGATCTCCTCGGGCCGGAAGTACAGCATGATCAGGGCCGGCAGCGGGACGGCGAACACGTTGACCGCGCTGGTGACGTAGCCGAGGATGCCGTTCCAGAAGCAGAGCCGTGCGGAGCGGGAGAGCGGCCCGCGCCGGAAGCCCGGGTCGCCGACCAGGGCCAGCGAGCCGAGGCACCAGCGGTACTGCTGGCTGATGAAGGCGGGCAGACCGGTGGGCGACATGCCCTTGGCGACCAGGGCGGGCACGTACCGGGTGGTCCACCCGGCGCGGGCGAGCGAGAGGCCGGTGTAGAGGTCCTCGCTGTGGTCGATCTCGGCGAAGCCGCCGACGCGCTGCAGTGCGGCGCGCCGGTAGAGCGCGTTGGTGCCGCAGCAGACGGTGCCGTCCTGGGCGTCGCGGGAGGGCTGGATCCAGCGGTAGAAGATCTCCTGGGTCGCCCCGGCGGCGCGTTCCAGCCACGACATGCCGGGGTCGGTGTCGAAGCACTGCGGGCTCTGCACGATGCCGACCTCGGGGTTGTCGAGGTAGGGCACCAGGTGGTGGAGGAAGTCGGGACGCGGGCAGAAATCGGCGTCGAGGACGGCGATGATCTCGCCGGTGCCCTCGGCCAGGCCGTGGTTGAGGTTGCCGGCCTTCTTGAACCGGCCGCGGTCGGGCCTGGCCCGGTACCGGAAGCCGTGGGACTCGGCGAGTGCGCGCACCTCGGGGCGGGCGGCGTCGTCGAGCACCAGGACGGTCAGCTCGCCGGGCCAGCGGACGGCGGCCGTGTGCCGGTAGGCGTTGGCCAGGACGTCGAGCGGTTCGCCGGCGGTGGGGAGCAGCAGGTCGACGCCGGGGTACCGGGCCGGCCGCCAGGCGCGCAGCAGCAGGTCGTGCGAGTCGCGGGTGTAGCGGCGGGCGCGCTGGCCGTCGCTGACGGAGAGCAGCCAGGTGACGGCGTTGAGCACGGTCAGGGCCAGGAACGGCCAGAGCAGGGGCCGGCTCAGGGCGAAGAGGCCGAGCGTGGCGGTCGCTCCGGCGTAGGAGAGGGTGGCGCAGAGCAGCACCCAGCGGCGCTGCGGGCCGAAGTACCAGTAGAGCTCCTCGTCGTCGGGTGGGCTCGGCAGCCGCGGCGCGGCGGCCGGGGGGGGGGCGCGGCCGGCGCGGGCCGGTGGGGGGCTGAAGGGGGCCAGTAAATGGGGGCGGGGGCAAATTGGCCCCCGGGGGGGGGCGGGACAGGG
>NZ_JBHXTG010000080.1:0-1851 GCF_042677465.1 Kitasatospora sp. NPDC127111 | reverse complement strand
GTGTGGGGGGCGCTGCCCCCCCCCCCGGGGCGGGGGGGGCCGAAGTCCCTGTAGAGCTCCCCGTCGGGGGGGGGGCGGGGCCGCGGCGGCGCGCCGGCGGGGGGCGGCCGGCCCGCGGCGCTGCCGGTTGCGGGCATGACGGTGCCATGAAGTGCGGGCATGCGGAAATGGCCCCCCTGGGCTGGGACGGAACGTGGCCGTTCGTCCGCCACCCTCTCACATTGGCCTAGACCAATAATGAACGAGGTGTGACATCTCCGCGTTGCCGCAGCTCAGTGATGACGAGGCATCAGACCTTCTGCCGAGTGAGCTTCTTCGCGAGCTTCTCGAACCGCAGGTCCGACCGGAGCGGGATGCCGAAGCGCTCGTCGCCGTACGGGAACGGGGAGTAGACGCCGGTGCGGTGGAAGCCCCGGCGCTCGTACCAGGCGATCAGGTCGGCGCGCTGCTCGATCACCGTCATCTCCAGCTCGACGGCGCCCCACTCCTCCGCCGCGAACCGCTCGGCCTCCGCGAGCACCGTCCGGCCGACCCCGCCGCCCTGCCGGCCGGGACGGACCGAGAACATCCCGAAGTAGGCGAGCTCGCCGCGGCGTTCCAGCTGGCAGCAGGCCAGCAGCTCGCCGTCGCGCTCGGCGAGCAGCACCACGCCGTCGGCGTGGGTGACCGCCGCGGTCACGCCGTCGGCGTCGGTGCGCTGCCCATCCAGCAGGTCCGCCTCGGTGGTCCAGCCGGCCCGGCTGGCCTCGCCGCGGTAGGCGGACTCGACCAGCTCGACCAGCGCGGGCACGTCGGCCTCGGTGGCGGGGCGGAAGACGAGACCGCCCGCCTCGGGCTGGGCGGCGTCTCGGGTGGTCTCGGACACGGGGGCCTCTTCTCTCCGGTGGGACGGCGGCGGGGCGCCGATCCTCGCATCGTGCCACAGCGCCCCACCGCGCCCATCGAGCGGCCAGGAGCCGGACGTGGACCCGCCGCAGAGCCCACGTGGACCCGACGCGGACCCGACGCGGACCGGACGGCAGCCGCGGACCGGCGCCAGGGGAGGCCGGTCCCGCGCCTGCCGTCCGGAGTCCGGCGGGCCCGAGGGACGTGGTCAGCGGGTCGCGAGCGCCTCCTCGCTCGGCCGGGCGGACGGGAGGTCCGGCGCGGCGGCGGGCTTGCGCAGGGTGAGCGTGACCAGCAGGCCGAGCAGCATGCCGGCCGCGGTGAGCAGGACCACCAGGAACTCGCCGTCGGCGGTGGCCCTGAGCGGGTCGCCGCCGGCCTTGCCACCGGTGCCGGCGTCGGCGATGGCGGGGAAGACGGCCAGGCCGGTGGCGTTGCCGATGTTGAGCGCGGTCGAGGCGGCGCCGTTCGCGACGCCCTGCTCGTGCGCGGGGGTGCCGGTGGCGGCCCCGATCCACATCGCGGGTCCAGACCACGCCCTGACCGACACCGGAGACGATCAGCCCGGGCAGGATCGCGAGGTAGCCGGCGTCGGCGCCGAAGCCGAAGGCCAGGACGGCGGTGCCGACCGCTCCGACCAGGAAGCCGCCGATCAGGGCCGGGCGCGGCCCGGTCCGGGTGTCCGCCGCTCGCCCAGCTGGGTGCCGAGGGCGATGGCCACCGGGGGCACGAGGAAGGCGAGGCCGGTTTCGAGCGCGCTGTAGCCGTGGACGGTCCGCAGCAGGACGGTGAGGAAGTACGGCAGGACACCGGGACCACGCCGGGCTGCCGCTGAAGACCGTCCTGGAGCAGCTGGACCTGCTCGGCGAGGAGGGCGTGCCGGTGCTGCGCGAGGAGTTCGCCAGGAACCGCCCGGCCGACGTCACGCCGGCGCCGCTGCACCCGGCCGTCCGGGCGGCCCGCGGC
>NZ_JBHXTG010000079.1:0-42156 GCF_042677465.1 Kitasatospora sp. NPDC127111 | reverse complement strand
GACGTGGAGTCCCGCCGGGCCGCCGGTGGTGCGATCAGTCGCCGCAGCAGGCGCCGCCCGCCGGAGCGGCGAGCGGCAGCGCGGCCGGGGCGCCGATGGTCGGCAGGCCGAGCATCACTCCGGCCGGCTTGGCGGCGGGCTTGGCCTGGCGCTTCTCCCAGGCGTCACCGGCCCGGGTGCGGCGCACCGCGAGGGTCGGCCCCTCGGCCAGCAGGTGGTGCGGGGCGGCGTAGGTGATCTCCACCGTGACCATGTCGCCGGGCCGGACCGGCTCGGTCGGCCGGGTGAAGTGCACCAGCCGGTTGTCGGGGGCACGGCCGGAGAGCCGGTCGGTCCTGTCGTCCTTCTTGCCCTCGCCCTCGGCCACCAGGATCTCCAGGGTGCGGCCGACCTGCTTCTTGTTCTCCTCCCAGGAGATCTCCTCCTGGAGGGCGATCAGCCGGTCGTAGCGGGCCTGCACGACGGCCTTCGGCACCTGGTCCGCCATCTCGGCGGCCGGGGTGCCGGGGCGCTTGGAGTACTGGAAGGTGAAGGCGTTGGTGAAGCGGGCCTCGCGGACCACGTGCATGGTCTGCTCGAAGTCCTCCTCGGTCTCGCCGGGGAAGCCCACGATGATGTCGGTGGAGATCGCGGCGTCCGGCATCGCCTCGCGGACCTTCTTGATGATGCCGAGGAAGCGTTCCTGCCGGTACGAGCGGCGCATCGCCTTGAGCACCGTGTCCGAGCCGGACTGCAGCGGCATGTGCAGCTGGTGCATCACGTTCGGGGTCTCGGCCATCGCGGCGATCACGTCGTCGGTGAAGTCGCGCGGGTGCGGCGAGGTGAAGCGGATCCGCTCCAGGCCCTCGATCTGCCCGGCGGCGCGCAGCAGCTTGGAGAAGGCCTCGCGGTCGCCCAGGTCGGAGCCGTAGGCGTTGACGTTCTGGCCGAGCAGGGTCACCTCGATGACGCCCTCGTCGACCAGCGCCTCGATCTCGGCGAGGACGTCGCCGGGGCGGCGGTCCTCCTCCTTGCCGCGCAGCGCGGGGACGATGCAGAACGTACAGGTGTTGTTGCAGCCGACCGAGATGGCCACCCACGCGGCGTACGCGGACTCGCGGCGGGTGGGCAGGGTGGAGGGGAAGGTCTCCAGCGACTCCAGGATCTCGACCTGGGCCTTGCGCTCGACCGCGGCCCGCTCCAGCAGCGCCGGCAGGTGCCCGATGTTGTGGGTGCCGAACACCACGTCGACCCAGGGGGCCTTCCGCACGATGGTGTCGCGGTCCTTCTGCGCCAGGCAGCCGCCGACCGCGATCTGCATGCCCTTGTGGCGGCTCTTGACCGGCGCCAGCTGCCCGAGGTTGCCGTACAGCTTGTTGTCGGCGTTCTCGCGCACCGCGCAGGTGTTGAACACGACCAGGTCCGGGTCGCCGTCCTGCCCGGCCTTCACGTAGCCCGCGTCCTCGAGCAGGCCCGACAGCCGCTCGGAGTCGTGGACGTTCATCTGGCAGCCGTAGGTCACGACCTTGTAGCTCTTCAATCCGCTCTCACCGCTCACCAGACCAGGGTACGGGCAGCCGCGAAGCGCTTTTCCCCGACCGGCCCCGGCCGCAGGTCACCGCCCCGGCGCCCGGCCGCGCGGCGTCGGCCCCTCCCGTTCGGTGCGCGCGCCTGGCACTATCCCTCCATGGCCCCCACCTCCGCGCCCCGACCCGGCGCCGCCCTCCGCGCGGCGGCGCGCAGTCCGCTCTGGCGGACGGTGCTGGTGCTGGTGCTGGTCCTGGCGGCGTTCGGCGGCTGGTGGCTCTCGGCGGGCCGCTCGCCGGGCTACCCGCGCGGCGAGACCGGCTTCGCCACCGGGGTGAAGCGCGGGGTCTACGACCGGTACGGGCAGCTGCTGGAGAACCACGTCGCCAAGGCGATGCCGGGCGTGCGGCTGCGGCTGGACAACTCGGAGGGCTCGATCGACAACCTGGCCCGGGTGACCAGCGGCCAGGACGACTTCGCGATCGCCACCGCGGACGCCGTCGCCCAGTACTCCGGCCCCGGCCGGGAGCGGCTGCGGGCGATCGCCCGGCTCTACGACGACTACCTCCAGCTGATCGTCCCGGCCAACTCGCCGGTGCACCGGACGGCCGACCTCAAGGGCCTGCGGGTCGGCGTCGGGCAGGCGAAGTCCGGGGTGAACCTGGTGACCCGGCGGCTGCTCGCCTCGGCAGGCCTGGACCCGGACCGCGACATCAGGCCCGCCATGCTGGGCGTCGGCGACGCGGCCGACCAGCTGCGGGCCGGCAAACTGGACGCCTTCTTCTGGTCCGGCGGGCTGCCGACCAGCGCGCTCACCGACCTCTCCGACCACGTCCGGATCCGGATCGTGCCGCTCGGCGACCTCGCCGAGGCCGTGCACAAGGTCGAGGGCGGCGGCACCGACGCCTACCGGGCGGCCACCATGCCCAAGGGCACCTATCCGAACGCCGAGCCCAAGGACGCGGTGGCCACCGTGGCGGTGCCCAATCTGCTGATCACCCGGGACGACGTGGACACCGACCTGGTCCAGGGCATGACGAAGGCGGTGATAGACAGCCGCGACCAGATCGGCTCCCAGGTGCACGCCGCCCAGCTGGTCGACCTGCGCACCGCCGTCTACACCGACCCGCTCCCGCTGCACGAGGGCG
Organism: Kitasatospora sp. NPDC127111; assembly: GCF_042677465.1. Taxonomy (NCBI): domain Bacteria; kingdom Bacillati; phylum Actinomycetota; class Actinomycetes; order Kitasatosporales; family Streptomycetaceae; genus Kitasatospora; species Kitasatospora sp. NPDC127111. The sequence goes on along the minus strand of NZ_JBHXTG010000079.1, from coordinate 39,502 downwards.
CGGCCCGCTACTACCGCTCGGTGAAGCCCTGAGGGCCGGGTAGGGCCCCCAGACACACTGGCCCCGGGCCCCGGCCCCGGCCGCCGCTAGCCCTTGCCCTCGGGCTCCGCGCGCTTGGCCTCCGCCCGGGGCACCGCCAGGGTCACCGCGAGGCCGGTCGGCTCCACCGGGGCGAAGGTGAGCGAGCCGCCGGCGGCCTGGAGCAGGGTCCGGGCGATCGAGAGGCCGAGGCCGGAGCCGTCCACGTTCTGGTGGCGCGCGCTGCGCCAGAACCGGTCGCCGGCCCGGGCCAGCTCCTCCTCGGTGAGGCCGGGCCCGGCGTCCGAGACGGTCACCGCGACCTCGCTGCGCCGCACCGCGACCAGCACCCGCACCCGGCTGCCGGCCGGGCCGAACTTGAGCGCGTTGTCGATCACCGCGTCCAGCGCGCTGCCGAAGCCGATCGGGTCGGCCATGCCGAGCGCCAGCGCCGGGCCCTCCCAGCCGAGCTCGATCCCGCGCTGGACGGCCACCGGCCGCCAGGCGTCGGCCCGGGCGAGGCTGAGCTCGGCCAGGTCGGTCGGCTCCGGCTCCGGACGGGCGTGCTCGGCGGTGGCCAGCCCGAGCAGGTCGTCCAGCACCCGGGCCAGCCGGGCGCCCTCCTCGCGGACCCCGCCGAGCTCCTCGTCGTGGCCCTCGGGCAGCTCCAGTCCCAGCACCTCGACCCGCAGCAGCAGCGCCGCCAGCGGGTTGCGCAGCTGGTGCGAGGCGTCCGCGACGAAGGCCTTCTGCTGGTCCAGGGCGAGCACCACGTGGTCGGCCATCTCGTTGAACGAACGGGCCAGGCGCTGCAGCTCGGGCGGCCCGCCGCCGGGCGCGACCCGGGCGTTCATCCGGCCGGTGGCGATGTCGTGGGTGGCCCGGTCCAGCGTCCGGACCGGCCGCAGCACCCACTCGGTGAGCCGGACGGCCAGCAGCACGGCGACGATCATCGCGGCGGCCTCGCCGGCCCCGATCACCAGCCAGCGGTGCAGCACCCGGGTGCGCAGCGCCCCGGTCGGGGACTCGCTGAGCACCACCGCGACCACGTCGCCGTCCCGGACCACCGGCGTGGCGATGGTCAGCGTCCGGTCGGGGGTCCACGGCCAGACCTGCGGCGGGTTGTGGCTGCGCCGCCCGTCCAGCGCCTCCTGGAAGGCCTGCTCGCCCCAGCCCGCGGCCGGTACCCGCCAGTCCGCCGGGGCGGTGGCGATCGGGACGCCGTCGCGCTGGAAGATGCCCAGCCGGACGCCGTACAGCTCGTGGTAGCGCGCCACCTCGGCGTCGAGCGCGTGGCGGCGGCTGAGGTCGCCGGGCGCGGGCTCCAGCTCGCCCTTGAGCGCGGAGTCCAGGGCCGAGACGCCCGAGGTGGGCAGGTCCTGGGCGAACCGGGCGGCGTCGTCGAGCCGGTCGACCACCACCCGGCTCTGCTCGGCGGCCGCGACGGCGGCGGCGAGCGGCAGCCCGAGGGCGGCCAGGACGCAGAGCATCAGCGCGATCAGGATGCCGAGCAGGCGGGTGCGCACGTGCGGTCAGTGCTCCGCGCGGGCCTGGGGGGCGTCCCCGGCGGCGGCCGGGGACTCCGGGATCAGCCGGTAGCCGACGCCCCGGACGGCCTCGACCAGGCCGGGCAGGGCGAGCTTGGTGCGCAGCGAGCCGATGTGCACCTCCAGGGTGCGGCCGTTGCCCTCCCAGCCGCTGCGCCACACCTCGCTGAATATCTGCTCGCGGCGGTAGACCACGCCGGGGCTCTGCGCGAGCAGCGCCAGCAGGTCGAACTCCTTGCGGGTGAGCGGGACGTCCCGGCCGTCGACGCTGACCCGGCGGCGCTCGCGGTCGATCACGATGCCGCGCGACTCCAGCGGCCCGCCCTGCTGCGGGACGGCGTCGGGCGTGGCCACCGAGACGGCGGCGGGCGCCGAGCCGCGCCGGGCCACCGCGTGGATCCGGGCGAGCAGCTCGCCCATGTCGTAGGGCTTGGTGACGTAGTCGTCGGCGCCGAGGTTGAGGCCGTGGATCCGGGAGCGGATGTCGGCGCGCGCGGTCACCATGATCACGGGCACGCCGCTGCCGGCCCGGATCCGGCTGCACACCTCGAAGCCGTCCCGGTCGGGCAGCCCGAGGTCGAGCAGGACCACCCGGTACGGCTCGTTGCCGTCCGGCACCAGCGCGTCGAGCGCCTCGTGCCCGCTGCGGGCGTGCCTGACCTGGAAGCCGTGCCGTCCCAGCACCGCGACCAGCGCGGCGGCCACGCGTTCGTCGTCCTCGACGAGCAGCAGTCGCATCGTTCCTCCTCTCCCCGACGTTCCCCGGGGTGTCGCGCGGTGTTCACGGGCCCCACCGGGCAGGTCCCGGTCCTGCGCAGTATGGGCCAGCGGAGCGCCGGACGCCAGGATCGGCCTCGCCCCGGGGCCCCTCGGGACGGCGCGCGGCGGGGCGGGTGCCCGCTGTCACCTGCCCCTGCGGGGACGTCGTGAACAGTACGCACCGGGCGTGTGGCCGGATCGTGATCCTCAAGTTCCGCTCAGATCGGCTGACGGCGCATCGTCAGGGCTCCTATGGTCACCCCACCGGGGGCCGCGGCTCCGCCGGCCAAGGCCCCCGGCTTTCCTATCACCATTGCCGCCCAAGGGAGTTCAGCTCTCGGGCCGACACCAGGGAGCAGGCGCGATGACCGAGAGCCTCGCCAAGGACTCCAGCGCCGCAACCGCCCCACTGGTGGTGCTGAGCGGGGTGAACAAGCACTACGGACCCCTGCACGTGCTCCAGGACATCAACCTGGAGATCCAGCAGGGCGAGGTGGTGGTCCTGATCGGCCCCTCCGGCTCGGGCAAGTCCACGCTGTGCCGGACGATCAACCGGCTGGAGACCATCGACTCCGGCACGATCACCATCGACGGCCGGCCGCTGCCCGCCGAGGGCCGCGAGCTGGCCCGGCTCCGGGCCGAGGTCGGCATGGTGTTCCAGAGCTTCAACCTGTTCGCGCACAAGACCGTGCTGGACAACGTGGTGCTCGGCCAGGTCAAGGTCCGCGGGATCGCCCGCGACAAGGCCGTGGCGACCGCCAAGGAACTGCTGGACCGGGTCGGGGTCGGCGCGCAGGCCGGGAAGTTCCCGGCCCAGCTCTCCGGCGGTCAGCAGCAGCGGGTGGCGATCGCCCGGGCGCTGGCGATGAACCCGAAGGTGATGCTCTTCGACGAGCCCACCTCGGCGCTCGACCCGGAGATGATCAACGAGGTGCTGGAGGTCATGCGCCAGCTGGCCGCGGACGGCATGACGATGGTCGTCGTCACCCACGAGATGGGCTTCGCCCGCTCCGCCGCCAACCGCGTGCTCTTCATGGCCGACGGCCGGATCGTCGAGCAGAACACCCCCGAGGCCTTCTTCACCGCGCCGCGCAGCGACCGCGCGAAGGACTTCCTCTCCAAGATCCTGCAGCACTGACCGCCCCCGGGCGCCCCGGTCCCCCGGGTGTCCCGGACGGTCCGGACCTCCGGGCCGGCATCCGGTCCGCGGTGGCGAGGGCGCCGCCGCAGACCCCCGCCGACCCGGACAACTTCCTGTCGCCAGAGCCCGGTTGAACCGTGGCCCAGCCCGAGGAGAGCTACCCTCATGAGGATCCGTCGCACCTTCGCCGTCGCGCTCTGTGCCATCGCGCTCACCGCCACCGCCGCCTGCGGCAAGGACGGCAAGCCCGGCGCCGACGCCGCCGGCGCGAGCAACGCCCCGCAGCTGCCCACCTACACGGTCAAGACCGACGTCAAGGTGGACTCGCCCCGGCTCGCCGAGGCCAAGAAGCGCGGCCAGCTGATCATCGGCGCCAAGGCCGACCAGCCGTTCCTCGGTTTCGAGGACGTCGCCAGCGGCGACCGCAGCGGCTTCGACATCGAGATCGCCAAGATGATCGCCGCCGACCTCGGCTTCACCCCGCAGCAGATCAAGTGGCAGACGCTGGTCTCCTCGCAGCGCGAGCCGGCCATCGCCAACGGCCAGATCGACTTCTACGTCGGCACCTACAGCATCAACGACGAGCGCAAGAAGACGGTCTCCTTCGCCGGCCCGTACTACGTCGCCGGCCAGGACCTCCTGGTGAAGTCGGACAACACCGCGATCACCGGCCCGGACTCGGTCAACGGCAAGAACGTCTGCACCGCCACCGGCTCGACCTCGATCAAGAACATCCAGAAGTACAACCCGAAGATCACCCAGTTCGACACCTACTCGGCCTGCGTCGAGAAGCTGATCTCCGGCGAGGTCGACGCCGTCACCACCGACGACGCGATCCTCAAGGGCTACGCCTCCAAGTTCGCCGGCAAGCTCAAGGTGGTCGGCCAGCCGTTCACCAAGGAGAACTACGGCGTCGGCCTGGGCAAGGACGACACGGCCCTGCGCAACGCGATCAACGACGCGCTGAAGGCCCACCAGGACAACGGCGACTGGAAGAAGGCGTACGACGCCACCCTCGGCCTGTCCGGCTCGGCCGCGCCCACCCCGCCGGCCCTGGAGCGGTACTGACCGCCCCGCTGACGACCTGTTGACCACCGTTCCTGACCACCTCTGAGAGGAGGGCCGCCGGATGGGTTTCCTGTTCGAGGACGGCAACTTCGCGCTGTTCCGCGACGGCTTCCTGCAGACGATCGAGCTGAGTGCGCTCAGCGCGCTGCTCGCCCTGCTGCTGGGCACCCTGCTGGCGGCCTTCCGGGTCTCCCCCGTGCCGGTGCTGCGCGCCTTCGGCACCGGCTGGGTGACGCTGTTCCGCAACACCCCGCTGACCGTGCTGTTCTTCGCCGTGACCTTCGGGCTCCCCCCGCTCGGCGTGCACCTCAGCCACCTCACCTTCGCGACGCTGGCGCTCGGCAGCTACACCGCGTCGTTCGTCTGCGAGGTGCTGCGCTCCGGCATCAACACCGTCCCGCTGGGCCAGGCCGAGGCGGCCCGCAGCCTGGGCATGACCTTCGGCCAGACGCTCTTCTCGATCGTCCTGCCGCAGGCCGCCCGGACCGTGCTGGCGCCGATGAGCAGCGTCTTCATCGCCCTGCCGAGGAACTCGGCGATCGCCGGCGCCTTCAGCGTCAGCGAGCTCTACAGCGCGCAGCAGACCTTCTCCGAGCGCGGCTACTCGATCTTCTCGATCTTCTTCTGGGTGGCCTGCGCCTATCTGGTGATCAGCGCCACCGTCGCCCTGACGTTCCGCTTCCTGGAAGACCGACTGGCGGTGGTCCGATGAGTTCCCTCTTCACCCGCGCCTCCACGGCCAGCGTCCTCTACGACGCCCCCGGCCCGCGGGCCCGCGCGCGGAACCGGCTGTTCGGAGTGCTGTCGCTCGCCGGCATCGCCGGACTGCTCTGGTACGTCTTCGCCACGCTCTCCGACAACGGCCAGTTCGACGCCGACCTCTGGGACGTCTTCCAGTACACCTACGTCCAGCAGAAGATCGTCGACGGGCTGCTGTCCACGCTGCAGGCCTTCGGGCTGGCCGCGCTGTTCTCGCTCGTGCTGGGCGCGCTGCTGGCGGCCGGGCAGCTGTCCGACCACAAGCCGGTCCGCTGGGCGGCCGTCTCCGTCGTCCAGTTCTTCCGGGCGATGCCGCTGCTGATCCTGATCGTCGCGCTCTACTACGCGTTCTTCGCCAAGCAGCCGATGTGGGCGCTGGTGCTCGGCCTCACCCTCTACAACGGCTCCGTCCAGGCCGAGATCATCCGCAGCGGCGTCAACGCCGTTCCGCGGGGCCAGGGCGAGGCGGCGTACGCGCTCGGCCTGCGCAAGACCCAGGTGATGACCACCATCCTGGTGCCGCAGGCGATCCGCTCGATGCTGCCCTCGATGATCGGCCAGCTGGTCGTCACCCTGAAGGACACCTCGCTCGGCTTCATCATCACCTACCACGAGCTGCTGTTCGTCGGTAAGGCGATCGCCAGTCAGCCGATCAACGCCGCGGGCTTCCCCTACATCCCGGTGGTGCTCGTGATCGGGCCGATCTACGTCGCCCTGTGCCTGCTCCTCACGGCGCTCGCCCGGTGGATCGAAGCACGCGGCCGCCGCGGCGCGAACCGGCGCACATCGGCTGCTGCTTGACGGACACGCAGGTGAACTGTTGCATTGCTCTTCGTGACACCATCCGGGACCATCCTCGCGGCATATGACGCCACCCCGTCGGCCCGCCCATGCCCGGAGGTCCCGGCATGGACCCGGTGATCGTGGTCGGGGCCGGACCGGTCGGTCTGGCCCTGGCCCTCGCGCTCGCCCGGCACGAGGTGCCGACCATAGTCCTGGACGAGGGCTCCGGGCTCTGCCCCGAGAGCCCGCGCAGTGTCGTGCTCGGCGCCGACACCGCCGCCTTCCTCACCCGGATCGGCTACCCGCGGGCCGTCTCCGACGCCGCCCGGTGGGACGCCTTCACCATCTGGCGCCGGCGCCAGGAGGTGCTCCGCTTCGACCTCGCCGACACCCCGGTCCTGCACCTACCGCAGCACCGGCTCCAGCGCGGCCTGCGCGACGCGCTCACCGGCACCCCGCTGGTCCGACTGGTCCCGCTGAGCCGGGTCACCCGGCTCGAACAGGACCGCGACGGCGTCAGCGTCCACACCCGCAACCCGCAGGACGGCACCGAGACCTGGTGGCGCGGCAGCCACCTGGTCGGCTGCGACGGCGCCCGCTCCACCGTCCGCAAACTGCTGAAGATCCGCTTCCCCGGGCGGCCGGCCGTCGACCGCAACGCCATCGCCACCGTCCGGGTCGACCTGCCCTTCACCGAGGCCCGGCTGCACCGCGAGCCGCCGTGGCGCGGCGACCGCGAGGCCTCCGCCCGACCGCTCCCGGACGGCGTCTGGCGGCTCGACTGGCGGCTGCCCCCGGGCAGACCGGCGCCCACCGAACCGGTCGACCCGCACGCCACCTGGCCCGGCATCGTCACCGGCGACACCCTGCTGACCCGGGTCACCGCCACCCTCACCGGCTGGTGCGGCGAACTCCCCCGCTACGAGCTGCTCGCCGCCGCCGACCACACCGCCCAGCAGCGGCTCGCCGCCAGGTTCCGCAGCGGCCGCTGCTTCCTCGCCGGCGACGCCGCCCACCTGCACGGCGCGCTCGGCATGCAGAACCTCGCCGACGGGCTGCGCGACGCCGACAACCTCGCCTGGCGGCTCGCCCTCGCCTGGCACCTCCACACCGGCGGCCCCCAGCCCGGCGGCTCGCTGCTCGACGGCTACGAGGCCGAGCGGCGCGGCGCGGTCGGCGCCCGGCTGCGCGCCGTCGACCAGGCCATGCCGCTGCTGCGCCCGCTGCGCGGCTGGCCGGCCACCCGCCGCTCGCTGCTCACCGGCTCGTTCCGCAAGCACGCGCCGCTGCTCGCCGACGGCCAGCTCGGCACCGGCCGGTTCGGCGGCGCCCCCGCCTACCCGGCCGCCCCCTCCGGCGTCCCCGGGCGGGTGCCGGTCCAACGCGGCGCGCGCGGCACCACCTCGCTCAGCGAACTGCTGCCCGCCACCGCCCCCGGCGTGCTGGTGCCGGACCTGCCGGTACTCGCCACCGACGGCACGCCGGACCGGCTGCACGCCCGGCTCGGCGCGACCTTCCTGCTGCTGCTGGTCGCCCCCGGCACCGCGGTCTGGTCCGCCGAGCACTGGCTGGGCGCCGGGCTGATGCCCCGGCTCGCCGAGGTCGCCGACGCGCTCCCGGTACCGGCCGAGGTCCTGGTCACCGAGGAGTACCCGGGCGCCGGGCCGCACACCGTGCTGCTGATCCGGCCGGACGGCCACCTGGTCGGCGTCACCCAGGGCGCGGCCGCCGAGGACCTCCAGGCGCTGGCCGACGGGGCCCGCGGCGGACCGCAGCCGCTCACCGGGGGCCCCGAGCCCGCGCCGACCCCCGGGACGGGCGGCGGCCAGGCCGCCGCACCGGCCGCACCGGCGGTGGACTCGGCTAGCGGGCCACCTCGGTGACCCGGCTCTCCCGGACCACCGTGACCCGGATCTGGCCCGGGTAGGTCAGCTCCTCCGCCACCTGCTTGGCGACCTCGCGGGCGATCACCTGCGCCCCGAGGTCGTCCACCTCCTCCGGCCGCACCATCACCCGCACCTCGCGGCCGGCCTGCATCGCGTACACCTTGGCCACGCCGTCGTGCGCCCGGGCGATCTCCTCCAGCCGCTCCAGCCGGCGCACGTACACCTCCAGCGACTCCTTGCGGGCCCCCGGCCGGCCGCCCGAACAGGCGTCGGCGGCCTGGGTCAGCACCGCCTCGACCGTCCGCGGCTCGACCTCGCCGTGGTGCGCGGCGATCGCGTGCACCACGTCCGCCGACTCGCCGCACCGCCGGGCGAGTTCCGCCCCGATCGCCGCGTGGCTGCCCTCGGCCCGGTGCGTCATCGCCTTCCCGATGTCGTGCAGCAGCGCAGAGCGGCGCACCGGCTCCGGGTCCACCCCGAGCTCGGCGGCCATCATCCCGGCCAGGTGCGCCGACTCCACCAGGTGCCCCAGCACGTTCTGGCCGTACGAGGCCCGGTAGCGCAGGGTGCCGAGGGTGCGGACGAGCTCCGGGTGCATCGCACCGACCCGCACCGCCAGCAGCGCGTCCTCGCCGGCCCGGACGCAGCGCCGCTCGACCTCCTCGCGGCTGCGCTCGTGGACGCGCTCGATCCGCGCCGGGTGGATCCGGCCGTCCTCGACCAGCTGCTCCAGGGTGAGCCGGGCGGTCTCCCGGCGGACGGGGTCGAAGCAGGACAGCTGCACCGAGGCCGGGGTGTCGTCGATGATCAGGTTGACGCCGGTGACCGCCTCGAACGCCCGGATGTTGCGGCCCTCCCGGCCGATGATCCGGCCCTTCATCTCCTCGCCGGGCAGCCGGAACAGCGACACCGCCGTCTCCGCGGTCTGCTCGGCCGCCAGGCGCTGGATCGCCCCGGCGACGATCGCCCGGGCCCGGGCCTCGCCCTCCTCCTCGGCCGCCCGCTCGATCTCCCGGACGGTGACGGCCGCTTCGCGCCGCGCCTGCGCCTCGGCCTCCCGGACGAGTTGGGCCCGGGCCTGGCCGGCGGAGAGCCCGGCGGCCCGCTCCAACGCCGCCGACCGGCGCCGGACCAGCTCCTCGGCCTCGCCCCGGGCCCGCTCCAACGCGACGGCCCGTTCCGCGAGTTCGCCCTCCCGGACGCTGAGCCGGCGCAGCTCCTCGGTCAACCGCTCCTCGCGCCGGTCGAGTTCGGCCCGCAGTTGTCCGGCCTGCTCCTCGGCCCAGCGCCGGGCCCGCTCGGTCTCGGCCACGGCGCGCCGCTGCGCGGCCTGGAGGCGTCTGACCATCAGCCAGGCCGACACCACGACGGCGACCAGCACCACCGCCGAGAGCAGGGAGGCGACCGTTCCGGTGCTCAGCGCGATCCTCATCCTGGCCACTCCCCGTCCCTGTACGGCACGCCGTCCGGGACCAGCCGCGACCGGGCCCGGGCATGCCTGCCCGAGGGCGTGGCCGAGGAGTGATCGACGCGCTCCCGCACTGAGTGCGAGGCTAAGCGCAGGTTACGAAACGGTCAAGACTGGCCAGGGGCTTGGCCAACTCCCCCACTGAACCGCCGTCAGTCCCACGCGTCGGCGGGTGCTCCGTCCACGTCCTCTTCCTCCGGACCGGCGCCGGCGGCCTCCTCGTCCAGTGCCTCGCGGACCACCCGGAAGGCCAGGCCCTCGGAGTAGCCGCGCCGGGCGAGCACGCCGACGAGCCGGCGCATCCGGGCCTGCCGCTCCAGGCCGCGGGTGGTGCGCAGCTTGCGCTCGACCAGCGCCCTGGCCGCCTCGGTCTCGTCGTCCTGGTCGAGCTGGGCGAGGGCCCGCTCGGCCGGCTCGCCGGTCACGCCCTTGGTCCGCAACTCCTGGGCCAGGGCCCGGCGGGAGAGGCCGCGGACGGCGTGCCGGGACTCCACCCAGGCCTGGGCGAAGGCCGCGTCGTCGATCAGCCCGACCTCCTCCAGCCGGGCCAGCACCTGCCCGGCGACCTCGTCCGGGATCTCCCGCTTGCGCAGGGCGTCGGCGAGCTGCTTCCTCGACTTGGCGGCGCCGGTGAGCAGCCGCAGGCAGATGTCCCGCGCGCGGGTCTCCGGGTCGGCCTGCTCCTCGGCCCGGGCGGCCCGGGCCGTCCGACGCGGCTTCTCCGTTCGGCCGTCGCCGCCGGGGCCACCGTCCGTGCCGTTCGTGCGGTTCGGAGCGTCCAGGCCGTTCGGGCCGTCCTGGCCGCGATCCGATTCGGACCACGACTCACCCGCGCGCCCGGGGGTACGTCCGGTGCGGTCCGTGCGGGCCCGGGTGCGGGTGCGGGCACCACGGCCGCCCGGGCCGGCGGTGGCGGGAGAGACGGCCGCACCCCCGTGACCGGCCGCCTCCTCCCCGGCCCGGTGGCCGGAGGTCTCCTCCGCCAGCGCCGAACGACGCCGTCGCCGCCCGGTGGGCAGCTCGGACGCGGACACCAGCCCGAGCCCGTCGTCCAGGCCGCCGAGGCCGGCCCGGCCCGCGACGCGGACCGACGACGATTCCGGGGCCGGCGTCCGCCCGGGCTCCGGCCGCCGGGTCGCGGCCGGGCGCGGAGCCCGGCCCCGGGTGCGCTCCGGCTCCGGTGCCGGCCGTGGCTCCGGCTCTGCCACCGCGGCGAACCAGTCCGGCGGCCCGTAGTCGTCGTCATCCTCCGGGCCGGCCGGGCTTCCCGCCCTGTTGTGCTGCGTCAACGGCTCAGGCCTTGGCGGCCGCCGCCGTCTTCTTCGCCGCGGCCGTCTTGGCGGCGGTCGCGGTGATCGGCTTGGCGGCACCGTCGGCGGCCGCCGCCTCGCCCTCGGCGGGCTCCTCCGTCTTCGGGCCGATGCCCAGCTTGCCCTTGATCTTCCGCTCGATCTCGTCGGCCAGCTGCGGGTTGTCCCGCAGGAAGTTGCGGGCGTTCTCCTTGCCCTGGCCGAGCTGGTCGCCCTCGTACGTGTACCAGGCGCCCGACTTGCGGATGAAGCCGTGCTCGACGCCCATGTCGATCAGGCCGCCCTCGCGGCTGATGCCCACTCCGTAGAGGATGTCGAACTCGGCCTGCTTGAACGGCGCGGCGACCTTGTTCTTGACGACCTTGACCCGGGTGCGGTTACCGACCGCCTCGGTGCCGTCCTTCAGGGTCTCGATCCGGCGGATGTCCAGGCGGACGGAGGCGTAGAACTTCAGCGCCCGGCCACCGGTCGTGGTCTCCGGCGAGCCGAACATCACGCCGATCTTCTCGCGGAGCTGGTTGATGAACACCGCGGTGGTGTTCGACTGGTTCAGCGCACCGGCGATCTTGCGCAGTGCCTGGCTCATCAGCCGGGCCTGCAGACCGACGTGCGAGTCACCCATCTCGCCCTCGATCTCCGCGCGCGGGACGAGCGCCGCGACGGAGTCGATGATCACCAGGTCGATCGCGCCGGAGCGGATCAGCATGTCGGTGATCTCCAGGGCCTGCTCACCGGTGTCCGGCTGGCTGACCAGCAGGGCGTCGGTGTCCACGCCGAGCTTCTTGGCGTACTCCGGGTCGAGCGCGTGCTCCGCGTCGACGAACGCGACCGTGCCGCCGGCCCGCTGGGCGTTGGCCGCCAGGTGCAGGGTCAGCGTGGTCTTGCCGGAGGACTCGGGGCCGTAGATCTCGATCACCCGGCCGCGCGGGATGCCGCCGACCCCGAGGGCGACGTCCAGGGCGGTGGACCCGGTGGAGATCACGTCGATCGGCTCGTTGGCCTTCTCGCCCAGGCGCATCACCGAGCCCTTGCCGAACTGCCGCTCGATCTGGGCGAGTGCGGTCTCAAGGGCCTTCTCGCGGTCCGTACCTGCCATGGCTTCCACCCTCGGGTTCTGTGCTGTGCGCTTCATCGTCCTCGACGCTAGCGCGTCCCACTGACAAACGGCCCTGACCGGGCTCGGCCTGTGGAAAACTCCACGCCGGAGAGTACAAAGAACACCTGTTCGATTCAAGCCTCGCCCGTTCGGCCTACCGCGCGTCCTCGCGCTCCCCGTCCGCGCCACCCGCCCCCCGGCCCGGGCCGGAGCCCGGCCGCCCGCCGGCGCCGGGGCCGGGTTCCGCGCCCGCCCCGACCATCCGCCGCAGCCGGCGCGCCGCCTCCCGGCGCAGCTCCCGCCGGGCGCGCCGTTGCGCGCCCCGGTCGATCCGCGGGTCGGTGGTCACCTCGTACCGGCGCACGTAGGTGCCGACGAACCCCTGCAGGGTGGCCGCCGCCGGGATGGCGATCAGCGCGCCCACCGCACCGAGCAGCGCCGCGCCCGCGATCACCGAGCCGAACGCCACGGCCGGATGCACGTCCACCGTCCGCGCGGTGATCCGCGGGTGCAGCAGGTAGTTCTCGACCTGCTGGTAGACCACCACGAAGACCAGCACCCAGACCGCGTCCACCGGCTCCACGGTGAGCGCGACCAGCACCGGCAGCGCGCCCGCCAGGTACGTCCCGATGGTCGGCACGAACTGCGACATGACGCCGACCCAGACCGCCAGCGCGGCCGAGTACGGCAGGTCCAGCAGCGCGAACGTCACCCAGTGCGCGAGCGCCGAGGCCACCGCGAGCAGTGCCCGCGAGTACAGGTAACCGCCGGTCTTGGCCAGGGCGATCTCCCAGGCCCGCAGCACCTCGCCCTGCCTGGCGGGCGGCAGCAGCGAGCAGACGGTCCGCCGCACCCGCGGCCCGTCGGCGGTGAAGTAGAAGGTGAAGAGGCCGACCGTGAAGGTCTGGAAGAGCCCGCCGATCAGGGTGGAGGAGACGCCCCAGACGTTGTCGGCGGCCCGCTGGGCGTAGTTCTCGATGGCGCCGGAGTCCTTGAGCAGCTTCTTCTGCAGCTCGTCCAGGGAGAGGTCCTGGTGGAAGGTCCGGTTGATCCAGCCGATCAGGTTGTCGAGCAGGTGCGGCAGGTCCCCCGCGATCTTCGCCACCTGGTCAACCAGCAGCGTGCCGAGCGCGGCCAGGAAGCCCGCCACCGCGACCGCCACCGCGACGAAGACCAGGAAGGTGCCGACGCCGCGGCGCACCCCGCGGGCCGCCATCCGGTCGACGGCCGGCTCCAGCGCCAGCGACAGGAAGAAGGAGACCAGCAGCATCACGAAGAGGTCGATCAGCTGGTGGAAGGCCCAGTCGGCGAGCTGGAACAGCCCGACCAGGACCAGCGCCAGCACCATCGCCCGCGGCAGCCAGCGCGGCATCCCGGCACCCAGGAGCCCGCCGGCCGCGCCCCCGGGCGGCTCCGACGCGCCGGCGGACCCGGGCCGTGGGCCCGCGACCTCGTCGCCGGCCTTCGCCGGCCTGTCCGGATTCTGGCGTTCTGCGCTGCTTGTCACCCGGACAGTCTGTCCCATGCCCGACGCCCGTCCGAGCACCGGGCGCCCGGGCCCGGCCTACCGGAGCAGCGGCGACACGCCCTGGGTGTCGCAGACCACCCGCCAGACGTCCTTGGCCTCCCAGCCCGCCTCCAGCGCCTGACGCACCGTCCGGCCGCCCAGCTCGGTCATCACGTGATCGGTGGCGAACGACTCCGCGTACGCCTCCCCGAAGTGCGCGTACATCCGTCGCCAGAACTCGGTCAGCCTCATGCCCCCCAGTATCCCGGACCGCGCCCTCCCGGACCTCGGCCGCAGCCCCCTACGGCTTCCAGTCCGCCGCCGCGAGGGCGTACTCGACCTCGCCCAGCTCGGAGCCGGGGATCGCCTCCGGATGGTCCTCGTGGAAGGTCCGGACGTAGCGGAGCCCGGCCTTCTCCATCACCCGCCGCGAGCCCCGGTTGACCGCCATCGTGTACGCCACCACCCGGCGCACGCCGAGCCCGGTGAAGCCCTGGCGGATCAGGGCCCGCGCGCCCTCGGTGGCGTAGCCCCGCCCCCAGGCCGGCCGGCGCAGCCGGTAGCCGAGCTCGACCTCGCCCCGGTCCGCCGGGTCGAGCGGCCGGAACTCGAACCAGCCCAGGAAGGCCCCGCCGTCCCGCTCCTCGGCCGCCCACCAGCCGAGGTCGCCGTAGCGCTCGTAGTGGTCGAAGTAGAGCGGCAGCAGGGTCTCGACGACGACCTCGCGCGGGGTGGGCCGGCCGCCGGTGAGGTAGCGCATCACCTCGGGGTCGCCGTCCAGCTCCGTCAGGTGGTCGGCGTCCTCCGGGGTGAAGCGGCGCAGCACCAGCCGCTCGGTGGTCAGGTGGACGGTCATGGGCCGATCGTGCACCACCCGTCGCCGCCCGTCACCCGGTTTTCCGCCCGCCGGCCCGCCCGCCCAGGAGCCCGGAAGCCCGGCCCGGAAGCCCGGAAGCCGCCGCGGCGCCGCTCAGTGCGGCAGCACCAGCGCCCCCGCCCCGTAGTACTCGCGGTCGCCGCAGCCCTGCGGGCCCGGTGGGCAGGCGGCCGCCGCGGTGGTGGCCAGCAGGGCGGCGAGCCGGTCCGAGTCCCAGTCCGGGTGGAGCGCCGCGGCCACCGCGACCGCGCCGGTGACGTGCGCCGCGGCCATCGAGGTGCCGGCCAGCGCGGCGTACTGCCCGCCGGGCCAGTCGGAGACGATCGCCCCCTGGACCCCGCCGTCCGGGTCGCCGCCGGGGGCGGCCAGCGAGACCCTGCCCCGCCCGTAGTTGGTGTACGCGGACGGGCTGCCGTCCCGGTCGACGGCGGTGACCGTGACCACCCCGGGCAGTTCGCCGGGCAGCCGGACGCACTCGGTGCCGACGTAGCGGGACTGCGCCGGGCCGGAGGCGCGGTCGTTGGGACTGCGGTCGTCGCTGCGGGGGGCGCCGAGGTCCTGCCCGTCGTTGCCGGCCGAGGCGACCACCACCGCGCCGTGCCGCCGGGCGTAGCCGACCGCCCGGTCCACCGCCGCGGTCAGCGCGGCCTGGTCGCGGTCCTGCGGGCAGTTGTACTTCCACGGGTCGGCGAAGTAACTGTTGTTGATCGCCCTGGCGCCGTGGTCGGCGGCCCAGAGCATGCCGCAGACGATGTTCTCCGCGTAGTACTGGCCGAGCGGGCCGAGCAGCCGGACGGCGGCGATCCGCACGCCGGGCGCCACCCCACTGACGCCGTGGCCGTCCCTGGCCGCGCCGACGATCCCGGCGACGTGCGTGCCGTGGCCGCTCTCCCCGACGCCGGCGTCGGGCCGCCAGGCGCCGGTCCGGGCGTCGGGACGGCCGTCGGCGCAGGAGACGGAGCTCTTCGGGTCGACGGCCGCGCGCAGGTCCGGGTGGGTGTCGTCGACGCCGGAGTCGAGCACGGCGACCAGCACCTTGCGGAGCGCGTCGGCCGGCGGCGCGCCCGGGACGGCGGAGGGGGTCTGCAGCAGGGTGGGGCCGGTGTCGCCGGCCGGGCCCCCGGCGGCACCCACCATGGCGAGGTTCCAGGAGTCGCGCTCGCCCGGGTCGGCCACGGTGGCGGTGGCGTCGTCCGCCCGGTCGGCGCTCCGGGCGCCGGCCGCGGCGTGACCGCCGTCCGCGCTCCGGCCGCCGCCGGTCCGGTCGGCACCGGTGCCGGCGCCCGCGCCGAAGTTCCCGGCCCCCTCCAACGGCCGGGGCGGGCTCGGCACCGGCGCCGTCCGGGTGGCGCCGACGGCGGCCACCCCGGGGCGTCCCCGGACCTTGTCGGCGAAGCCGCCGGCGCCGTACGCGAGGACCGCCCCGATCTGCGGGTACTCCTGGACGACCTGCCCGCCGGCCGCGCGCGCCTCGGCCCCGGCCCTGGCGGCGCCGGCGGCGTCCTCCTGCTCGGCCAGCACCAGGTAGCTGAGGTAGGACCGGCCGGGCCCGGCCACGTACGGGACGGCGCCGCCGGCCACCAGTGCGGTGAGCAGCATCGCGAGCAGCGCCCGGAGGGGACCGCGGGCCCGGTGCGGACCGGACCGGGCGGGCCCGCCGCCGGACGGGTGCGCCTGCGCCATCGCACGGCTCCCCTCATCGGTCCCGATCGCCTGAATCATCACCATATGAGCGGATTGTCTACTTTGCCTTCTTTAACTACCCCGGACGCCCCCCGCCGACGCTCCGCCCGTTGTCAGTGGCACCCGGCACCATGGGGGCATGGCGCCGCAGACCCAGCCCCAGCCGCCCGCCGACCCGCTCGCCGGATTCGCCCCGGCCACCCGGGCCTGGTTCACGGGCGCCTTCCACGCGCCCACCACCGCCCAGGCCGAGGCCTGGCAGGCCATCGGCCGGGAGACGGACGTCCTGGTGGTCGCCCCGACCGGCTCCGGCAAGACGCTCGCCGCCTTCCTCTCCGCCCTGGACCGCCTCAGCAGCACGCCGGTGCCCGCCGAGCCCAAGCGCCGCTGCCGGGTCCTCTACATCTCGCCGCTCAAGGCCCTCGCCGTCGACGTCGAGCGGAACCTGCGCGCCCCGCTGGCCGGCCTGCGCCAGGCCGCCGTCCGGCTCGGCCTGCCCGAGCCCGACGTCCAGGTCGGCATCCGCTCCGGCGACACCGCCGCCGCCGACCGCCGCCGCTTCGCCACCCACCCGCCGGACATCCTGATCACCACCCCCGAGTCGCTCTTCCTGCTGCTCACCTCCGCCTCCCGCGAGGCGCTGCGCGGCATCGACACGGTGATCCTGGACGAGGTGCACGCCGTCGCCGGCACCAAGCGCGGCGCCCACCTCGCGCTCTCGCTGGAGCGGCTGGACGAGCTGCTGGAGCGCCCGGCCCGCCGGATCGGCCTGTCCGCCACCGTCCGCCCGGTCGAGGAGGTGGCCCGCTTCCTCAGCCCGCAGCGCGGCGCCACCGTCGTCCAGCCCGCCGCCGCCAAGGAGTTCGCCCTCTCGGTCGTCGTCCCCGTCCCCGACCTGGACGACCTGCCCGCCGCCCCCGCCGGCCCGGGCGCCGACGACGACCCGCAACGGAAGCAGTCGATCTGGCCGCACGTCGAGGAGCGGATCGTCGACCTCGTCCAGGCCCACCGCTCGACCATCGTCTTCGCCAACTCCCGCCGGCTCGCCGAGCGGCTCTGCAACCGGCTCAACGAGATCGCCCTCGAACGCGCCACCGGCACCGCCGCCCCCGAGGCGCACGCGCCCGCCCAGCTGATGGGCGGCTCCGGCGCCGCCAAGGGCGCCCCGCCGGTCATCGCCCGCGCCCACCACGGCTCGGTCTCCAAGGAGCAGCGCGCCCTGGTCGAGGAGGAGCTGAAGGCCGGCCGGCTGCCCGCCGTGGTCGCCACCTCCAGCCTGGAGCTCGGCATCGACATGGGCGCCGTCGAGCTGGTCGTCCAGGTCGAGTCGCCGCCCTCGGTCGCCTCCGGCCTCCAGCGGGTCGGCCGGGCCGGCCACCAGGTCGGCGCCGTCTCCACCGGCGTCTTCTTCCCCAAGTACCGGGGGGACCTCGTCCAGTCCGCCGTGGTCACCGAGCGGATGCGGGCCGGCCGGATCGAGGCGCTGCGCATCCCGCGCAACCCGCTGGACGTCCTGGCGCAGCAGCTGGTCGCGATGACGGCGCTGGACAGCTGGCCGGTGGACGACCTGCTCGCCCTGGTCCGCCGGGCCGCGCCGTTCGCCACCCTCCCGCAGTCCGCCTTCGACGCTGTGCTGGACATGCTGGCCGGCCGCTACCCCTCGGACGCCTTCGCCGAGCTGCGCCCCCGCCTGGTCTGGGACCGCGTCGCCGGCACCGTCACCGGCCGCCCCGGCGCCCAGCGGCTCGCCGTCACCTCCGGCGGCACCATCCCCGACCGCGGTCTGTTCGGCGTCTTCATCGCCGGCACGGACCCCAAGAAGGGCGGGGGGAGGGTGGGGGAGCTGGACGAGGAGATGGTCTACGAGTCCCGCGTCGGCGACGTCTTCACCCTCGGCACCACCTCCTGGCGGATCGAGGAGATCACCCACGACAAGGTGCTGGTCACCCCCGCCCCCGGCATCCCCGGCCGGCTCCCGTTCTGGAAGGGCGACACCCTCGGCCGCCCGCTGGAACTCGGCCGCGCCCTCGGCGCGTTCACCCGCGAGCTGGGCGCCCTCGACCCCGCGGCCGCCACCGCGCGGCTCCAACAGGCCGGCCTGGACGACTGGGCGGCCGGCAACCTGCTCGACTACCTCGCCGAGCAGCGCGCCGCCTGCGGCCACCTCCCGGACGACCGCACCATCATGGTCGAGCGCTTCCGCGACGAGCTGGGCGACTGGCGGATCGTCATCCACTCCCCCTTCGGCGCCCAGGTGCACGCCCCCTGGGCGCTCGCCCTCGGCGCCCGGCTGCGCGAGAAGCACGGCCTCGACCCGCAGGTCATGCACGCCGACGACGGCATCGTGCTCCGCCTCCCCGACGCCGACCTGCTCGCCCCCGACTTCGACTTCGCCACCCCCGCCGACCAGCCCGCCACCGACGACGCCCCGGTCGGCGCCGACGCCGCCCTGTTCGACCCGGGCGAGATCGAACAGCTCGTCACCGACCAGGTGGGCGGCTCCGCCCTGTTCGCCTCCCGCTTCCGCGAGTGCGCCGGCCGCGCCCTGCTGCTCCCCCGCCGCAACCCCGGCCGGCGCACCCCGCTCTGGCAGCAGCGCCAGCGCGCCGCCCAGCTCCTCGAGGTCGCCTCCGAGTACGGCTCCTTCCCGATCGTGCTGGAGGCCGTCCGCGAGTGCCTGCAGGACGTCTTCGACGTGCCCGGCCTGGTCGAGCTGATGGGGGACTTGGAGTCCCGCGCCGTCCGCCTGGTCGAGGTCACCACCCCCGAGCCGTCCCCGTTCGCCCGCTCGCTGCTGTTCGGCTACGTCGCCCAGTTCCTCTACGAGGGGGACTCCCCGCTCGCCGAACGCCGCGCCGCCGCCCTCTCGCTCGACTCCCGGCTGCTCTCCGAACTGCTCGGCCAGGCCGAGCTGCGCGAGCTGCTCGACCCGCAGGTCCTCGCCGAGCTGGAGGCCGAGCTCCAGCGCCTCACCCCCGAGCGCCGGATCAAGGACGCCGAGGGCGTCGCCGACGCGCTGCGCCTGCTCGGCCCGCTCACCGAGGCCGAGCTCACCGCCCGCGGCGCCGAGCCGCTCTGGGCGCTGGAGCTGGAGGCCGCCCGCCGGGCGATCGCGGTCCGGATCGCCGGCGAGCAGCGCTGGGCGGCCATCGAGGACGCCGGGCGGCTGCGCGACGCCCTCGGCACCCCGCTGCCGGTGGGCGTCCCCGAGGCCTTCACCGAGCCGGTCAAGGACCCGCTCGGCGACCTCCTCGCCCGGCACGCCCGCACCCACGGCCCGTTCACCGCCGCGGAGGCCGCCGTCCGGTTCGGCCTCGGCACCGCCGTGGTCACCGGCACCCTGCACCGGCTGACCGCCGCCGGCCGGCTGGTCCAGGGCGAGTTCAGGCCGGTGGAGGGCCACACCGCCACCGTCGAGTGGTGCGACGCCGAGGTGCTGCGCCGACTGCGCCGCCGCTCGCTGGCCGCCCTGCGCCAGGAGGTCGAGGCCGTCCCGCCGCGCGCCCTGGCCGCCTTCCTCCCCCAGTGGCAACACCTGGCCGGGCACCGGCTGCGCGGCCCGGACGGGCTGCTCCGGGTGGTCGAGCAGCTCCAGGGCACCGCCCTGCCCGCCTCCGCGCTCGAGAAGCTGGTCCTCCCGGCCCGGCTCGCCGACTACTCCCCCAACCTGCTGGACGAACTGATGGCCGCCGGCGAGATCGGCTGGTCCGGCGCCGGCGCCCTGCCCGGCAAGGACGGCTGGATCAGCCTGCACCTCGCCGAGAACGCCCACCTGCTGCGCCCCGAGCCCGTCCCGCCCGCCGTCACCCCCGTGCACACCGCGCTGATGGAGGCGCTCGCGGGCGGCTACGGGCTCTTCTTCCGCCAGCTCGCCGCCCACGTCCCGGACACCCCCGAACCCGAGCTGGTCGAGGCCCTCTGGGACCTCGTCTGGGCCGGGTACGTCAGCAACGACACGCTGGCCCCGCTGCGCGCCCTGCTCGGCTCGGGCCGGACGGCCGGCGCGACCGCCCACCGGGCGCCCCGGGCCACCCCGCGCGGCCGCTACGGCGGCGCGGGCCGCCCGTTCGGCCGGATCGGCGGCGCCCTGCGCAGCGGCCCGCCGACGGTCGCCGGCCGCTGGTCGCTGCTGCCCGCCTTCGAACCCGACCCGACGGTGCGCGCCACCGTCCAGGCGCAGAGCCTGCTGGACCGGCACGGTCTGCTCACCCGGGGCACGGTGGCGGCCGAGCGGGTCCCGGGCGGGTTCGCCGGGGTGTACCGGGTGCTGGCGGCGATGGAGGAGCGCGGCCGGGCCCGCCGGGGGTACTTCGTGGAGGGCCTGGGCGGCGCCCAGTTCGCGATGGAGGGCGCCGCCGACCGGCTGCGCTCGGTGAACGGCCGGCTGGAGCGGGCCCGGGCCACCGAATGGGGTGCCGGGCCGGCCGCCGAGCCGCCGCAGACGCTGGTGCTGGCCGCCGCCGACCCGGCCAACGCCTACGGCGCCGCCCTGCCCTGGCCAGAACCGCCCGGCACCCCGGCAGGGGGCCCGTCCGGCGCACCGGCGGGGGCGTCGACGGGGGCGCCGGCGAGCCGGGCGGCCAAGGCGCACCGGCCCGGTCGCAAGGCGGGCGCGCTGGTGGTCCTGGTCGACGGCGAGCTGGCCCTGTACGTCGAGCGGGGCGGCAAGTCGCTGCTGGCCTGGCCGGAGGACGAGGCCACCCGGGCGCTGGCCGCCGCGGCCCTCGCCTCGGCCGTCCGCGCGGGCGCGCTCGGCAGCGTCACCGTCGAGCGGGCCAACGGCGAGCCCGCCCTCGGTTCGGCGCTGGGCGCCGCCCTGGAGGAGGCCGGCTTCCACGCCACCCCGCGCGGTCTGCGGCTCCGGCCCTGAGGCGGCGCCCGACCGGAGCACGATCGGGCGAGGAAGGAACGGGCGAGGAAGGAACGGGCGAAGGCCGCGCAGCGGGGTCAACCCGCCGCGCGGCCTCCGCACCACCGTCTTCCGGACCAGCGCCCGTTCCGGCGGCCGTTCGGGGCGCTGTCACCCGATCGGAGGTTCCGCCTCCGTCCGGGCCGCCGGCTCACCCGTCCGGCGCCGCTGCGGCCCGGTGGACCACCGGTCAGCATGGACCGGGATCAGGCCGAGCCCCCAGCCGCCGGCCGCCAGCAGCCCCAGCACGGCGCCGTCGGGCAGCTGTCCCCGGAGCACCGGCAGCCACCAGGCCAGCCCGCCCGCGAGGACGACCAGGCCCACGCGAAACGGCCGGGGCTTCGGGTGCCGTCTCCTGGATCCAGGGACGGGCCCCGAGTGCCCCAGCCGTATTCGGGCTTCGGCGTACGCCGTCGCAGCTCTCCGCACGACCGCCCTCCTTCGCTCGCCCCGGGCACCAGGCGCCCGGGCGTCGAGGCCGGATCAGGCGGCGACCACGTCCATCGCGGCGGCCTTGGGCGAGAGGTTCGCCCGGTCGGTGCCGGGGGCGGGCAGCGGAACCGGTTCGAGCACCGGCCTCAGCAGTTCACCTTCGGAGAGGGTGGCCATCGCCGCAAGTTCGGCGAGCGAGAGTTCGTCGCTGACCTCGCGCATGACCTCGGACATGCGGACGTCGAGTGCGTCGCAGATCGCGGAGAGCAGCTCCGAAGAGGCCTCCTTCTGACCCCGCTCGACCTCGGAGAGGTAACCGAGCGAAACCCTGGCGGCCGCCGACACCTCGCGGAGTGTGCGGCCCTGGCGCTGGCGCTGCCGACGCAGTACATCGCCCAGTAGGCGACGAAGCAGGATCATCGGTGCCTCCCTCCTCGGACTGCGGATCGAGATGTCACGCCCCCACCGTACCGCCTTGCCCGCTTCGCGTGCGGGGACCATGGTCGTGTTCACTCTGGGCTGCAAGGCTGCCCCCTCCCCTGTTTCGGTGTCGCATCCGGGTCGGCGGGCACGACGTCGTGCCCTCCGTACGGCCCCCGGCCACCGCCGAGCCACTCGTTCGCCACCTGGTTTCTGCCCAACCAGGCCCTTCGATGTAACACGATCCTCCAGCCGCGCATTGCCCGTACGCCAGTTCGGCAGATCTCGGTTCGGTGGAGATCGGTCGGGCGTTCGATGGAGATCCGGTCGGGCGGAGCCCCGGTGACGCCCCGGACGCCGGTGCGGTGGGCGGGTGACGGGTCAGTGCGTGGACGCACCGGACGGAAGCCGCCCGACGAGCAGCTCCAGGGCGGCGGTCACCGCCCCGTGACGGATTGTGGCACGCTCCCCCGACAGCCGGGGCGAAGTGACCAGACTTCCCCCCGGACCGGCGACCGCGAGGTGTACCGTGCCCACCGGCTGCCCGTCCTGCGGCTCGGGCCCGGCCACCCCGGTCGTCGCGACCCCGTAGGTGGCGCCCAGCAGTCGGCGCACGCCCTCGGCCATCTGCCGTGCGACCACCGGGTGGACCGGCCCGTGGACGGCCAGCAGCCCCTCGTCCACCCCGAGCACCGAGGCCTTCACCTCGGTCGCGTACGCGGTGACCGAGCCGCGGAAGGTCGCGGAGGCCCCCGGGACGTCCACCAGCGCCGCGGCCAGCAGCCCGCCGGTGAGCGACTCCGCGACGGCCACCGTGCTGCCCTCCCCGCGCAGTGCGGCGTGCGCCCGCACGGCCAGCTCGTACTCGCGCGCCGCCGTCACCGTCGTCACCACTGCCTCCACCCCGTCGTCCCCGTCACCGGCCGGCGCGCTCCGCGGCCAGCCCCTCGCGGCGCAGGCGCAGCGCCTGCGCGACGTAGTCCACCGCGGTGCCGACGGTCAGCAGCACCGCCAGCCCCATCAGCACGGCCCGCGCGGTGGCCAGCCAGCCGGTCAGTTCCAGCACGTACATGCCGACCGCGATGCCCTGGGTGAGCGTCTTCAGCTTGCCGCCCCGGCTGGCCGGGATGACGCCGTACCGGATCACCCAGAACCGCATCAGGGTGATGCCGAGCTCACGGGCGAGGATCACCACGGTGACCCACCACGGCAGGTCGCCCAGCACCGAGAGGCCGATCAGCGCCGAACCCATGATCGCCTTGTCCGCGATCGGGTCGGCGATCTTGCCGAAGTCGGTGACCAGGCCCTTGCGCCGGGCCAGCTCGCCGTCGAACAGGTCGGTGATCATCGCGATCGCGAACGAGGCCCAGGCCACCGAGCGCCACTTGGGGTCGTGCCCGCCGTCGGCGAAGAGCAGCGCCACGAAGACCGGCACCAGCAGCAGCCGGAGCATCGTGAGCATGTTGGCGATGTTCCAGATCCCCGGCGCCGGCGGCACCGCGGCCGCCGGTCTGCCCGGGTGGGCCGCGGCCGGGGCGCCGGGCCCCTTGGTCATTCCCCGGCTCCCGGGACCCGGCGGACCCGCACCTGCTCGAGCGCCTCGGCGACCAGGTCGACGCCCTCGCTGGCGACCACCCGGGCGCGGTAGAACTGGCCGATCCGCGGGTCCTCGACGCCGGTGAGCGTGGTGAGGCCGTCCGTCTCGGGTGCCTGGTGAGCGGCGCGGCCCTCGACCAGGTCGCCGTCCACCGACTCGATCAGCACCTCGACCTCGGTGCCGATCCGCTGCTCGGCCCGCTGGGCGGTCATCTCCTCGGCGAGCCGGCTCAGCCGGTTCAGCCGGTCCGCCACCACGTCCTCGGGCAGCTTGCCGTCGTAGGTGGCGGCCTCGGTGCCGTCCTCGTCGGAGTAGCCGAAGACACCGATCGCGTCCAGGCCGGCGTGCGTGACGAAGCGCTCCAGCTCGGCGAAGTCCTCCTCGGTCTCACCCGGGAAGCCGACGATGAAGTTGGAGCGGGCGCCGGCCTGCGGGGCCTTGCCGCGGATGGTGCCGAGCAGCTCCAGGAACTGGTCGGTGGAGCCGAAGCGGCGCATCCGGCGCAGCACGGCGGGCGCCGAGTGCTGGAAGGACAGGTCGAAGTAGGGCACCACGTCGGTCGTGCCGGTCATCGCGTCGATCAGCCCGGGCCGCATCTCGGCGGGCTGCAGGTAGGAGACCCGGACCCGCTCGACGCCCTCGATCGCGGAGATCTCGCCGAGCAGCGTCTCCAGCAGCCGGATGTCGCCGAGGTCCTTGCCGTAGGAGGTGTTGTTCTCGCTGACCAGCACCACCTCGCGGACGCCCTGCGCGGCCAGCCACTGGGCCTCCTGCAGCACGTCGGACGGGCGGCGCGAGATGAACGAGCCGCGGAAGGCCGGGATGGCGCAGAAGGAACATCGCCGGTCGCAGCCGGAGGCGAGCTTCACCGAGGCGACCGGGCTGTCGTCGAGGCGCTTGCGCAGGGTGCGCGGCCCGGAGGCGGGCGCGACGCCGTCCGGCAGGTCGGCGATCGGCGCGGCCTCGGGCTCGGCGGCGCCGTGGCCGGGCAGCGCGACCTCGGCGGCGGCGGCCTGGCGCTCGACCGGGCTCAGCGGCAGCAGCTTGCGGCGGTCGCGCGGGATGTGCGGGGCGTGGTGGCCGCCGGACAGGATGGTCTGCAGCCGGTCGGAGATGTCGGCGTAGTCGTCGAAGCCGAGCACGCCGTCGGCCTCGGGCAGCGCGTCGGCGAGCTCCTTGCCGTACCGCTCGGCCATGCAGCCGACCGCGACGACGGCCTGGGTGCGGCCGTGCCCCTTGAGGTCGTTGGCCTCCAGCAGGGCGTCGACCGAGTCCTTCTTGGCGGCCTCGATGAAGCCGCAGGTGTTGACGACGGCGACGTCGGCTTCGGCGGCGTCGTCCACCAGCGACCAGCCGTCGGCCTCCAGTCGCCCGGCGAGTTCCTCGGAGTCCACCTCGTTGCGGGCGCATCCGAGCGTGACAAGGGCGACAGTACGGCGTTCAGGCATAGGGCCAAGATTAACGCGCGGCCGCCGGGGCCGTTCGCCCCGGAGGCCGCGCGCCCCGGATTACCGGATCTTCACCGGACCTTCGAGGGGTCCCGACCCGCCCGTGGTCAGCCCGCCTGCGGGTCGCCGGGGGTGTACGTGACATGCACCACCTGGCCGGTCTTGCCCGCCGGACCGAGGTCCTTGCCGTTGACGTACACGTGCACGGCACCGGCGTTGCCGATCACCAGTTTGATCTGCTTGGGGTCGGTGAAGGTCTGGTCCTGACCCTCCTCGATGTTGTTCTGGAAGAGCGACTTGCCGTTGCCGTCCAGCGCGGAGACCCAGCTGGTGTCCTTCTCGGCGACCAGCTTCACGGTGACCTTGTCGGCCGGCGCGGCCGCGATCGCCGCGGCGGTGGGCGCCGGTGCGGGCGGCTGCACGCTCGGCGAGGCCACCGGGGCGACCGAGCCGGTGCCGGAGCCGCTGGGCAGCGGCGCGCTGGCGGAGCCGGTGGTCGTGCCGCCGGTCTTGCCGCTCACCAGGTTGAAGCCGATCAGGGCGACCACGGCGAAGATCGCGGCGACCATCGCGGCGGTCCAGTTCGGCCGGCCGCGGCTCGGCACCTTGATCGGCCCGCTCTCGATCAGCTGGGTCGGCCGCCGGGCGGCCGGGGAGCCGCCGTGCGCGGCGTCGTACCGGGCCACCAGGGCCTCGCCGTCCACGCCGACCGCCCGGGCGATCGCGCGGATGTGGCCGCGGGCGTAGAAGTCACCGCCGCAGCGGGCGTAGTCGTCCTCCTCGATGGCATGCACGATCGGCACCCGCACGCGGGTGGCGGTACTCACCTGATCCACCGTGAGTCCGGCGTCGATCCGGGCAGCGGACAGCACCCGGCCGATGCTCACGGCATCGGCCGCCTGCTCCGCACCGCCGGACGGCTGGGCGGACGACGGGGCGTTCTCGCGGTCGGGGGACTTGCCGATGGTCACGGGGCACGCCTTTCGAGCGGATGGCCACCTGCTGGGGAACAGTCTAGGGGCGCGGGCGGATCGTTTCTCAAGCGGAACAGGCCCGAATGCGCGCACCCGCCCGAACCTGGTCCCGACCGGCCGTTGAGCGGCCGTCAGGGCGGGGGCCGCCGTTCACGGAGACCCTTCTGCCGCCCTGTGACGCCGTGCGCGTCCGATCGGTTCCGCACCCGCCGCCTACCCTCCTCCGAACGGGTGAACACCCCTCCGGGGAACGAACCGTCAGCCGCGGATGCTGACGATCACCCCGTCCAGCTCGTCCGGTTTCACCAGCACGTCGCGCGCCTTGGAGCCCTCGCTCGGGCCGACGATGCCGCGCGACTCCATCAGGTCCATCAGCCGGCCGGCCTTGGCGAAGCCGACCCGCAGCTTGCGCTGGAGCATCGAGGTGGAGCCGAACTGGGTGGAGACCACCAGCTCCGCCGCCTGGATCAGCAGGTCCAGGTCGTCGCCGATCTCCTCGTCGATCTCCTTCTTCGGCCCGCCGCCGACCGTGACGTCGTCCCGGTAGACCGCCGTCAGCTGGTCCTTGCAGTGCTGCACCACCGCGGCGATCTCCGCCTCGGTGACGAACGCGCCCTGCATCCGGATCGGCTTGCTCGCGCCCATCGGCAGGAACAGGGCGTCGCCCTTGCCGATCAGCTTCTCGGCGCCCGGCTGGTCCAGGATGACCCGCGAGTCGGCCATCGCCGAGGTCGCGAACGCCAGCCGGGACGGCACGTTGGCCTTGATCAGACCGGTGACCACGTCCACCGAGGGGCGCTGGGTCGCCAGCACCAGGTGGATGCCGGCGGCCCGGGCGAGCTGGGTGATCCGGACCACCGAGTCCTCGACGTCGCGCGGCGCGACCATCATCAGGTCGGCCAGCTCGTCGACGATCACCAGCAGGTACGGGTAGGGCGTCAGCTCGCGCTCGCTGCCCGGCGGCGGGGTGACCTTGCCGGCCTTCACCGCCGCGTTGAAGTCGTCCACGTGCCGGAAGCCGAACGCGGCGAGGTCGTCGTAGCGCAGGTCCATCTCGCGCACCACCCACTGGAGGGCCTCGGCGGCCTTCTTCGGGTTGGTGATGATCGGCGTGATCAGGTGCGGGATGCCCTCGTACGCGGTCAGCTCGACCCGCTTGGGGTCGACCAGCACCATCCGCACCTCGTCCGGGGTGGCCCGGGCCAGCACCGAGGTGATCAGGCAGTTGATGCAGGACGACTTGCCCGCGCCGGTCGCGCCGGCTACCAGGATGTGCGGCATCTTCGCGAGGTTGGCCATCACGGTGTGGCCCTCGACGTCCTTGCCCATGCCGACGACCATCGGGTGCGGGTCCTCGGCGGCCGTGCGCGAGCGCAGCAGGTCGCCGAGGTTGACCATCTCGCGGTCCCGGTTCGGGATCTCGATGCCGACCGCGGACTTCCCCGGGATCGGGCTGATGATCCGGACGTCCGGGCTGGCCACCGCGTAGGCGATGTTCTTCGCCAGCGCGGTGATCCGCTCCACCTTGACCGCGGGGCCCAGCTCCACCTCGTACCGGGTGACCGTCGGGCCCCGGGTGAAGCCGGTGACCCTGGCGTCCACCTTGAACTCGGCGAAGGTGCCGGTGAGCTGCGCGACGACCTCGTCGTTGAGCGCGCTGCGGGCCTTGGCCGGGCCGCCGCGCTCCAGCAGGTCGAGCGGGGGCAGCGCGTAGGTGATGTCGCCGGAGAGCTGGAGCTGCTCCATCCGCACCGGGGCCGGGCCGTGCTCCTCCGGCGCGCCCGGGCCCGCGCCCGCGCTGCGGGCGGCCGGGACGGCGGCCTCCTCCGGCGGGGCGGTGCGGTCCTGCACCTGGTGCATCATGTCCGCCACCGCCGAGGAGGCGGGCACGCCGTAGACCAGCGCGCCGTCCAGGTCGGCGGCGGCGCCGGCGGCGAGGTCCCGGGTGGCGTACGGGTCGGCCGGCTCCTTGCGGAACGGGTCCTCGGCCGGCCAGCCGGGCTGGTCGGCGGTCTCCGGGTCGTCCGCCTGCTTGCGCCGCCGGCGGCGCCGACGGGCGGCGACCTCGTCCTGCGGGTGCTCGCCGTCGGTGTCCACGGTGAACGGCAGCGCCGAGGGGTCGGCGTCCTCCGGCGGTTCGGTGGAGAGCTCGCGCTCCGGCGTACGCCCCCGCGGGAGCGGGTCCCGCGGTCCGGGCTCGACCACGCCCAGCCGCACCCCGATCGCGCGCAGCCGCTCGGGGATCCGGTTGACCGGGGTGGCGGTGGTGACGAGCAGGCCGAAGAAGGCCAGCAGCAGCAGGAGCGGCACCGCGAGCGGCGGTCCGGCGGCGGCCATCATCGGGGTCGAGGCGGCCCAGCCGACGATGCCGCCGGCCGCCCTTATCCGGGTCGCGCCGCTGCCCATCATGGGCGCGCCGCAGCCGATGTGCACCAGGCCCAGGACACCGACCACCAGCGCGCTGAGGCCGATCATGATCCGCCCGTTGGCCTCCGGCAGCTCCGGGTGGCGCATCAGCCGGATCGCGATCGCCGCGAGCAGGAACGGCACCAGCACGTCGAGCCGGCCGAACAGCCCGGAGACCACGTTGGTGGCCGCCTCGCCGAGCCAGCCCTGCGGGCTGAACCAGGTGCCGGCGGCGGTGACCAGCGCGAGCGCGAACAGCAGCAGGCCGACGCCGTCCTTGCGGTGCGCCGGGTCCAGGTTCTTGGCGCCGTCGCCGAAGCCGCGGAAGACCGCGCCGACCGCGTGCGCGAGGCCGAGCCAGACGGCCCGGACGGCGCGGAAGAGTATCGGGCTCGGCGGCGGTGCCGGGGCGGGCTTGGCCGCGGCCTGCTTCGCCGGGGCGGCCTTCTTGGCGGCCGCCTTCTTCGCTGGCGGCTTGGCCGGAGCCTTCGCCGCGGCCTTCTTGGACGGTCCCGGACTCGAGTTGCGTGCCGCGCTTCCGGGCGTACGTGTGGCCATGGCTCAGCAGCCTACCGGGGCCGGACGGGTGTGCCCATGCGGCCCGGTCCGGGGGTCCGGACGTGTCGCAGACACACCGTCACGCTGATCCGTTTTCACCCGGACGGGGCAAGCGGGCCCGGCCGGGGCGCGTCGGACCCGCCGGGCTAGTCGCTGCCGGGGCGCAGCGCGTCCAGCGCCCGCCGCAGGCCGGCCAGCTTCCGCTCCAGGTGCGCCGCGGTGGCGGCGACCCCGCCGTCCTCGGTGCCGTCCAGCTGCTTGGCCAGCGCCTCGGCCTGCTCCTCGACCGAGGCCAGCCGGGCCGACAGCTCGCCCAGCAGCGCGCCGCCGATCTCCGGCTGCCCGCCGCCCGCCTCCAACTGCAGCCGCAGCAGCGCGGCCTGCTCCTTGAGCTGGCAGTTCTTCACGTAGAGGTCGACGAAGACCGAGACCTTGGCGCGCAGCACCCACGGGTCGAAGGGCTTGGAGATGTAGTCCACCGCGCCGGCCGCGTAGCCGCGGAAGGTGTGGTGCGGCCCGTGGTTGATCGCGGTCAGGAAGATGATCGGGATGTCCCGGGTGCGTTCGCGCCGCTTGATGTGGGCGGCCGTCTCGAAGCCGTCCATGCCCGGCATCTGGACGTCCAGCAGGATCACCGCGAAGTCGTCGGTGAGCAGCGCCTTGAGCGCCTCCTCACCGGAGGCCGCGCGGACCAGCGTCTGGTCGAGCGCGGAGAGGATCGCCTCCAGCGCGAGCAGGTTCTCCGGCCGGTCGTCGACCAGGAGGATCTTCGCCTTCTGCATTACGACCCGCCCTCCTGTCGCCTGCCTGCCTGGGGAAGGCACCCGCGTACTGCCCACCACTACCCCGGTCATGCTAGCCGCACCCCCTCGCCCGGCACACCGCTCCGTCGCGACCCGATCCGGAACGGCGTGCAGCCAGTGCCCCGGCGTACGCTCAGCAGCGAGTCGCCGCCCGGTCACTGTTCGCAACGATCGGTGACCCTACCCGGTTCCCGCCCCTCCCCGCCAGCAAAGCGCTCGGACCCCGGGCGCGAACCCCGGAGCGGGCCACGCGCCGCACGCCCCCGCCGGTCCGGCGGGGGCGCGGGGGCCGGTCAGCCCTTGCGGGCCGTCAGCCACTCGTGCATCACCGTCAGCAGGTGGTCGGTCTCCACCGGCTTGGTGATGTGGTCGGTGGCACCGGCCTCCAGGGACTTCTCCTTGTCGCCCTTCATCGCCTTGGCGGTCAGCGCGATGATCGGCAGGCCCGCGAACTGGGGCATCCGGCGGATCGCCTCGGTGGTCGCGTACCCGTCCATCTCCGGCATCATGATGTCCATCAGGACCAGCGCGACATTCTCGTGCTGCTCCAGCATCTCGATGCCCTCGCGCCCGTTCTCGGCGTAGAGGACGGTCAGGCCGTGCTGCTCCAGGACGCTGGTGAGCGCGAAGACGTTGCGGACGTCGTCGTCCACGATCAGGACCTGCTGGCCGTCGAAGCGGGCGTCCACCCGCCCGCCCGGGCGCGCGACCGGGGCGGCGGGGGCCACGGCCACCGGCCGGCTCCCCGGGGGGACGTCCAGCACGGCGGCGCGGCGGCGTTCGACCGCGCCCCGGCGGCGCTCCTCGGCGAGCTCGCGGACCTCCTGCGCCCAGTGGTCGGCCGGGTTCTCGCCGACCGGGACGGGCGTGCCGGCCGGGGTGACGCCGACCGCGGCCCGGACCGCCGGGCCGTTCGGGGCGGGCGAGGGCGTGCCGCCCGGCGCCTCCGGGGCCTCGCTGCGCAGCGGCAGGTAGAGGGTGAAGGTGGAGCCGCGGCCCAGCTCGCTCTCGGCGTGGATCTCGCCGCCGAGGAGACGGGCGATCTCCCGGCTGATCGACAGCCCGAGGCCGGTGCCGCCGTACTTGCGGCTGGTGGTGCCGTCGGCCTGCTTGAACGCCTCGAAGATCTCCCGCAGCTTGTTGCCGGGGATGCCGATGCCGGTGTCGGAGACCGCGAAGGCGATCAGCTCGTCGTCCGGGCCCTGGATCGCGCCGGCCTCCAGCAGCCGTTCCCGGACGTGCTGCGGGACGTCGCGGCCGGCCGGGCTGATCGAGAAGTCGACCGCCCCGGCGTCGGTGAACTTCACCGCGTTGGAGATCAGGTTGCGCAGGACCTGCTGGAGCCGCTGCTCGTCGGTGTGCAGGGTGACCGGCAGGGCCGGCGAGACCCGCACGCCGAACTCCAGGTTCTTGTCGAGCGCGACCGGCTGGAAGGTGGCCTCCACGTAGTCCACCAGCTGCACCAGGGCGATCCGGGCCGGGCGGACGTCCATCTTGCCGGCCTCGACCTTGGACAGGTCGAGGATGTCGTTGATCAGCTGGAGCAGGTCGGAGCCGGCGCCGTGGATGGTGTCGGCGAACTCGACCTGCTTGGGCGAGAGGTTGCCCTCGTTGTTGTCGGAGAGCAACTTGGCCAGGATCAGCAGCGAGTTGAGCGGGGTGCGCAGCTCGTGCGACATGTTGGCGAGGAACTCGCTCTTGTAGCGGGAGGCCAGGGCGAGCTGCTCGGCGCGCTCCTCCAGGACCTGCCGGGCCTCCTCGATCTCACTGTTCTTGATCTCGATGTCGCGGTTCTGCTGGGCCAGCTGCGAGGCCTTCTCCTGCAACTCCTCGTTGGTGCGCTCCAGTTCCTCCTGGCGGGCCTCCAACTCGGCCGACCGCATCGAGAGTTCGGCGGTCAGCCGCTGGGACTCCAGCAGCAGGCCCTCGGTCTTGGTGTTGACGCTGATGGTGTTGACGGTGACGCCGATCAGGTCGGCGATCTGGTTGAGGAAGTCCAGCGCGACGGTGGTGAAGGAGCTGAAGGTGGCCAGCTCGATCACGCCGAGCAGCCGCCCCTCGAAGAGCACCGGCAGCACCACGATGTGGGCCGGCGAGGCCTCGCCCAGGCCCGAGGCGATCTTGAGGTACCCGGGCGGCGCCTCCTTGAGGATGATCGAGCGCTTCTCCACCGCGGCCTGGCCGATCAGCGACTCGCCGGGCCGGAAGGTGGTCGGCATCGCCCGCCGCTGGTAGCCGTAGCTGCCGATCAGCCGCAGCACGGTGTCGTTCTCGTCGTCGTCCTCGGTGATCAGCTCGGCGGTGCGGCCGGCCGGCTGGGCGAGGAAGAAGGCGCCGTGCTGGGCGGAGACCACCGGCGTCAGCTCGGTCATGATCAGCGAGGCGACCGCTTCGAGGTCCCGGCGGCCCTGCAGCAGACCGGAGATCCGGGCCAGGTTGGTCTTCAGCCAGTCCTGCTCCTGGTTGGTCCGGGTGGTCTCGCGCAGGTTCGCGATCATCTGGTTGATGTTGTCCTTGAGCTCGTCGAGCTCCCCGGACGCGTCCACGTCGATCCGCAGCGAGAGGTCGCCCCTGGTCACGGCGGTGGCGACCTGGGCGATCGCGCGCACCTGCCGGGTCAGGTTGTTGGCCAGCTCGTTCACCGACTCGGTGAGGTCCTGCCAGGTGCCGTCCACGCCGGGCACGCGGGCCTGACCACCGAGCCGCCCGTCGGTGCCCACCTCGCGGGCCACCCGGGTCACCTCGTCCGCGAACGCCGACAGCTGGTCGACCATGGTGTTGATGCTGGTCTTGAGCTGCAGGATCTCGCCGCGCGCGTCCACGTCGATCTTCTGCGAGAGGTCACCGCGGGCCACCGCCGTGATCACCAGCGCGATGTTGCGGACCTGGCCGGTCAGGTTGTTGGCCATCAGGTTGACGTTGTCGGTGAGGTCCTTCCAGATGCCGGCCACGCCCGGCACCCCGGCCTGGCCGCCCAGGATGCCGTCGGTGCCGACCTCACGGGCGACCCTGGTCACCTCCACCGCGAAGGCGGAGAGCTGGTCGACCATCGTGTTCAGGGTGCCGGCCAGCGCCGCGACCTCGCCCTGCGCCTCGATGTCGATCTTCTTGGAGAGGTCGCCGCGGGCCACCGCCGTCGCCACCTCGGCGATGTTCCGCACCTGGCTGGTCAGGTTGTTGGCCATCAGGTTGACGTTGTCGGTGAGGTCCTTCCAGATGCCCGACACCCCGCGGACCCGGGCCTGGCCGCCCAGGATCCCCTCGGTCCCCACCTCGCGCGCCACCCTGGTCACCTCGTCGGCGAACGCCGACAGCTGGTCGACCATGGTGTTGACGGTGGTGACCAGCTCCAGGATCTCGCCGCGGGCGTCCACGGTGATCTTCTTGGAGACGTCGCCGCGGGCCACCGCGGTGGTCACCTCGGCGATGTTGCGGACCTGGCTGGTCAGGTTGTTGGCCATCAGGTTGACGCTGTTGGTCAGGTCCTTCCAGGTGCCGGACACCCCCGGCACGCTGGCCTGGCCGCCCAGGATGCCCTCGGTGCCGACGTCCCGGGCGACCCTGGTCACCTCGTCCGCGAAGGCGCTCAGCTGGTCCACCATCGTGTTGATGGTGTTCTTCAGCTCCAGGATCTCGCCCCGCGCGTCCACCTGGATCTTCTGCGACAGGTCGCCCCGGGCTACCGCGGTGGTCACCTGCGCGATGTTGCGCACCTGGTCGGTCAGGTTGTTCGCCATGAAGTTGACGTTGTCGGTGAGGTCCCGCCAGACCCCGGCCGCGCCCGGCACCTGCGCCTGACCGCCCAGCCGCCCCTCGGTGCCCACCTGCCGGGCCACCCGGGTCACCTGCTCGGCGAAGCCGGACAACTGGTCGACCATCGTGTTGATGGTGTTCTTCAGCTCCAGGATCTCGCCCCGCGCGTCCACCTCGATCTTCTGCGACAGGTCGCCGCGCGCCACCGCCGTGGTCACCTGGGCGATGTTGCGCACCTGGCCGGTCAGGTTGTCGGCCATGAAGTTCACCGAGTCGGTGAGGTCCCGCCAGACTCCGGCGACGCCCGGCACCTGCGCCTGACCGCCCAGCCGGCCCTCCGTCCCCACGTCCCGGGCCACCCGGGTCACCTGCGCCGCGAAGCCGTTGAGCTGGTCCACCATCGTGTTGACGGTGTTCTTCAGCTCCAGCATCTCGCCGGCCACCTCGACCGTGACCTTGCGCGACAGGTCGCCCTTGGCCACCGCGGTCGTCACCTGCGCGATGTTGCGCACCTGCGCGGTCAGCCGGCCGGCCATGGTGTTGACCGAGTCCGCCAGG
Organism: Kitasatospora sp. NPDC127111; assembly: GCF_042677465.1. Lineage (NCBI taxonomy): Bacteria > Bacillati > Actinomycetota > Actinomycetes > Kitasatosporales > Streptomycetaceae > Kitasatospora > Kitasatospora sp. NPDC127111. The sequence continues at coordinate 5,742 of NZ_JBHXTG010000079.1, read as the reverse complement.
TCCTTCCAACTGCCCGAGACGCTGCGCACCTTGGCCTGGCCGCCGAGCTTGCCCTCGGTACCGACCTCGCGCGCCACCCGGGTCACCTCGTCGGTGAACTCCGACAGCTGGTCCACCAGGCCGTTCACCGTGCGGCCGATCTTCAGGTACTCGCCGCGCAGCGGGTGGCTCACCCCGTTGCTGTGCAGCGAACGCAGCTCCATCCGCTGGTCCAGGTCGCCCTCGGCGATCGAGGCCAGCACCCGGCCCACCTCGGCCATCGGCCGGGCCAGATCGTCGATCAGCGCGTTGCAGTTGTCGACCGCCGCCATCCAGGCGCCCTCGCCGGCCCCGGTCTCCAGCCGCTCGTTCAGCCGGCCCTCGCGGCCCACCGCCCGCCGCACCCGCGCCAGTTCACCGGTCAGGTGCTGGTTGCGCTCGGCGACCTCGTTGAACACCGCGGCGATCTCGGCCAGCGGCCCGTCGCCCGGCACGGTCAGCCGGCGGCGGAAGTTGCCGTCCCGCATCGCGGTCAGCGCGGCCAGCAGCTTGCGCAGCTCGGCCGGCTCGGCTCCCCGATTGTGGTTCGCTCGCCGGCCGGCCGCGTTCCGCGGCGCGGCCCCGGACCGCGCACCACGCTGAGCGGGCGGCGTCGTACCGGTTGCGTCCTTGGTGGCCGAACTCAACGGGCCCCTCCCAGATCGTGAACTGTCCGGTGGCCGCCCGCACCCCGTCCGGGGCCCGGAGCCGGACACCGGCCCGGCGCAACTGCGTCCCGACCGGCCGCACGGCCCACCGGAACCCACACGACCGTACTGCTGAAACCGGCCGTCGCGGACCCCCCAGTCTGGCAGTACTGGCGCCGGGTGTACGGCCGGTTGCGCTCGGTTGGTACCGCCCCGGCCGAAACAGGTGGGCAGAATCACCCTCAGGTGCCTGTTTCGACGCCCCGCCCCCACGGGGAACCAAGCGGAAAGTAGGGTGGAGCGCTGCACCGGGCCACGACCCGCCCCAGCGCCGCCGCTCCCCCGCCGGCACGCGCGGGGAGGTCGGCGCCGCACCCCGGGCAGCCAGGGCCAGAGCAGAGGAGAAGTGGCAACGTGGTCACCGCGCGCGCAGCCGCCACCTTCGAACCGGTCGGCCGGTCGGCCGCCGCCGCCCGCTCCTTCGTCCGGGACGCGTTGCTCGGCTGGGGCCTGCCCGAGGTCGTCGACGACGCCGTGGTCCTGGTCAGCGAACTCGTCACCAACGCCGTGGTGCACGCCGGCACCGCCGCCGAGGTCTGCTGCCTGCGCGAGGACGGCAGCGTCCGGATCGAGGTCACCGACCACCACCCCGAACGCGGCCTCCCCTCCTTCGTCGACGTCCCCGTCACCGCCTCCGACCGCTACGCCGACCCCGACGGCGAGGGCGGCCGCGGCCTGTTGATGTGCTCCGCCCTCGCCGAACGCTGGGGCGTCGAGTACGCGGCCGGCGGCAAGACCGTCTGGTTCCGCCTCGCCCTGCCCGCCCACGTCGCCGGCACCCGCTACGCCGTCCCCGCCACCCCCGGCGGCGAACTGCCCAGCAGCACCGGCCCGGTGCACGTCGCCGTGGTCCAACTCGACGACGACGGCCGCGTCCTGGCCTGGAACCCCGACGCCGAGGAGCTCTTCCGGCGCCCCGCCGCCACCGTCCTCGGCCGCCCCTGGGCCGACCTCGCGGTCTGGCCGCAGCAGCCCGGCAACGGCCTCGGCCTGGCCGCCACCCTCCGCCTGGCCCGCTGGGAGGGCAGCTACGGCCTGCGCCACGCCGACGGCCGCACCGTCGAGGTGTACGGCCTGCAGGTCCGCATCCGCGACACCGAGGGCACCCCGTCCACGCTCTGCCTGCTCGTCCTCGACGCCGACCGCGCGGTGCTCCGCTCGCCCGCCCGCGCCCTGCCCGGCGACAAGTCCGACCAGGCCGCCGCCCGGCTCGACCTGCTGGCCGGCCCCACCGCCACCGACGACCTCGACACGCTGCTCCAGCGCACCGCCGAGCGCGCCCGCGACCTCCTCGACGCCGACGCCGCGTACGTCCTGCTGACCACCGAGGACGAGACCGAGTTCGAGGTCCGCGCCGCCACCGGCCTCACCACCGGCCACCGCCGGCACAGCCGCTTCCCCGTCGAGACCGGCAACCGCTACGACTCCGCCCGGCTGCCCTCCGTCCACGAGGACCTCGCCACCCGCCCGACCGGCCTCGCCCTGCTCAGCGGCAGCGGCCTGCGCTCACTGCTGACCGTCCCGCTCAAGGTCGAGGGCCGGCTCATCGGCTCGCTCGGCATCGCCGCCGCCGCCCCCGGCCGCTACGACAACGAGGACGCGCTGCGCCTCCAGTTCGCCGCCGACCGGGTCGCCCTCGCCATCGAGAGCACCAGGCTCACCGAACTCGACCGGCTGCGCCGCGGCTCGCTCTCCTTCCTGGTCGAGGCCTCCGACCTGCTGGCCGGCACCCTCGAACACGAGCAGACGCTCGCCCTGATGGCGCAGATGGCCGTCCCCACCCTCGCCTCCTGGTGTGCCGTCTACACCAACGGCGACCACGGCGCCCCGGCCTCGCTCGCCTTCGTCCTGCACGAGGACGAGGACCGCATCGACCCGCTGCGCGCCCTGCTCGACAAGACCCCCGCCCCGGAGTCCGGCCCCACCCACGGCGTCCGCTTCTGGACCACCGCCGCCGAGACCGCCCGGGCGAACGGACTCGCCGACAGCCCCGAACTCGCCGGCCTGCTCGGCGAGACGGTGGTCCTGCCGCTCACCGCCCGCAACCGGGTCATCGGCCTGCTCGCCCTCGGCGTCCCGGCCGGCGTCCGGTTCCGCCAGGAGATCCTGGAACTCGCCGAGGACCTCTCCCGCCGAGCGGCCCTCGCCCTCGACAACTCCCGCCTCTACTCCGAGCGCACCGCCACCAGCCAGGCCCTCCAGCGCAGCCTGCTGCCGCCGGACCTGCCCGAGATCCCCGGCGTCGAAGTGGACGTCTACTACCAGGCCGCCGGCGAGGGCAACGAGGTCGGCGGCGACTTCTACGACCTCTTCACCATCCGCGAGGGCACCTACGGCTTCGCCATCGGCGACGTCTGCGGCACCGGCCCCGAGGCGGCCTCCGTCACCGGCCTCGCCCGGCACTCGCTGCGCCTGCTCGCCCGCGAGGGCCTGGACGCGCCACAGGTCCTCAGCCGGCTCAACGCGGCCATCCTGGACGAGGGTTCGCGCAGCCGGTTCCTCACCCTGCTGTACGGCGAGCTGACGCCGCGGCCGGACGGCAGCACCGAACTGTCGCTGGTCTGCGCCGGCCACCCGCTGCCGCTGCGGCTGCGCACCGACGGCCAGGTCGACCGGGCCGCCACCCCGCAGCCGCTGCTCGGGGTGATGGACGAACTCGACCTCACCGCCGAGCACTTGGTGCTCGCGCCCGGCGAGGTCCTGCTCTGCGTCACCGACGGCGTCACCGAACGCCGGGAGGGGCGGCGGATGCTGGGTGACGACGGGCTCGCCGAGGTGCTCACCGGCTGCACCGGGCTGACCGCAGGCGCGGTGGCCATGCGGGTCCAGCGGGCGGTCGAACGGTTCGCCCCGGAGCCGCCGTCCGACGACATGGCGATCCTGACCCTGCGGGTGCCCACCCAGCGCGTGGGCTGAGCGCCGCGGCACCTGCACCCGGACCGGCACCGGACGCCGGACACCAGTCGCCAGCGGCCGGTCCCGGGTGGGCTGGTGGCCCGGTGGCCGATCGTGAGCGTTCAACAGCTGACAACGCCACAAATTGTGCGATTCACAAGGGTACAAGCTCGAAGGGCCGGGTACACCGATCTCACCGGGGAATCCACCCGGCGGGGCCACGACCAGCGGTTCTCCGCTGGACCGTCATTTCTGACCGCAGCCGTCGCACGCTCCAGCCGTGCGCCCTCGGCGCGGTCTCGCGCATCCACCTCATCGAAAATCCCACCGTGCGGTCGACCGCGCCCTCGCGCGCGCCCGAAGCGAAAGGAGCCTCCGGTGAGCAACGACGCTACCGGGGCACAGAACGCCCGCTCCACCGGCGCCGACGCGGGTAACCTCGGTTACCTCGCCCTCGGCCTGACCCTCCTCGCCTACGGTCTTCTCTCCACCGGCATCCTCAGCGGCACCGGGGTCGGGGACTCAGCACATCTCGCCCACCTCGTCGGCGGTCTCACCCTGTTCATCGCCGGTCTCTGGCAGCTCCGCAGCGGCGAGGGCTTCACCGGCACGGCCTTCACCAGCCTCGGCGCGTTCTGGGCCACCTGGTCCGCGGCCGGCGGGGCCGGCAAGAACGCGGCGGGCCTGTTCCTGCTGCTGTGGGCCCTGCTCGCCCTCACCCTCACCGCCGCCAGCTGGAACGCCGGCCTGTTCAGCCGCGCCGTCTACGGTCTGCTGACCGTCTCGCTGGTGCTCTCCGCCTTCGCCACCTTCAACACCTCCGGCGGCCTCGCCAAGTTCGCCGGCTGGGTCGCCGCGGCCTCCGGGCTCGTCGCCTGGTACTGGGCCACCTCCTCGCTGACCAACAGCGCGTGGGGCCGGAACGTCCTGCCGGTCAAGTAAGGTCCGGCGGCGGAACGCACGAGGGCCGGCCCTCCCCGGGTGGGGAGGGCCGGCCCGTCGGCTCGTCCGCGAAGCGGGTGTGCGCGTCCATGCGCCCGCGGCAGCGTGTTCGCGCGTAGGCGGCCGGGTACCGGCCGCGCTCAGCCCCGGCCGCGGCTGCCGGCCCGCTCCCCGGCCGGCGCGCTCGTCGCCTCCCCGACCACCCGGCCGGACGCCGCGGCCACCGCCTGCCGACGGACCCGCCACCGGGCGAAGCGCGCCTGCGCCGCGTACGAGAAGAGCAGGATCGCGACGGCGACCAGGCCGTCCGCCCAGAAGTGGTTCGCCGTGACGACGACGACCGCGACGGTCAGCACCGGGTGCAGCACGACCAGCCAACGCAGCGAACTCGTCGACACCCTGATGACCGCGACCGCCGCCAGCACGCACCAGGCCACGTGCACCGAGGGCATCGCCGACAGCTGCGCGGCGACCACCACACCGCCGACCGCGCCCCCGTACACCGACTGCCCGTACTCGGCCGCCACGTCCACGAAACCGCTCTGCGGCAGCATCCGGGGCGGCGCCACCGGGAGGAACTGCACGACCAGACAGATCGCCGTCGTGATCACCACGGTGTTCCGCACCCACGCGTACCGCGCGCGGTGCCGCACGAACACCCAGGCCAGCACCGCGATCATCACCGCGAAGTGCATCGAGGCGTAGTAGTAGTTCGCCGCCTTCACCGCCACCGGGTACGGCGTCACCGCCGCCTGCCAGGACGCCTCGTCCGGCAGGCCGACCGCCAACTCCGTCCGGTGGATCCAGTTCGCCCGGTCCAGCGCGTGCTCGGTGCTCATCAGGGACAGGCTGCCCACCAGCTGCCAGAGCGCGAACAGCGCCAGCAGCGTGCCGGCCTCCCGCAGCAAGGCCGGCAGCGGCCCGCGCCGCCAGCGGGCGGCCGCGTACGAGCCCCCGTAGAGAGCGGCTGCGGCGCCCCCGGCGGACTGCCAGGTCAGAGTCAGGTTCTGCAACGGTTCGCGCCTTCCGCCGAGCCGGGTGTGCTGGCAGAGACGTTAACGCAAAAAGACCCCCTCCCGAATGGGAGGGGGTCTTTTCGGAATGATTGTTCGGCGGCGTCCTACTCTCCCACAGGGTCCCCCCTGCAGTACCATCGGCGCTGTGAGGCTTAGCTTCCGGG
>NZ_JBHXTG010000078.1:0-44480 GCF_042677465.1 Kitasatospora sp. NPDC127111 | reverse complement strand
GGCCCGGGCGCTTCGGCGCCCGGGCCCGCCGCTACGCTCCGCCGGTCCGCCAAGCGGCCCGGCCCGGTGGCTCGCACGGAATTGGCCCAGGTGGTCGGTCAATTCCGTACTAGCGTAGGCACAATGACAACGGGATCCACTTCGACCGAACAGCCCCTGTCCTTGGCCGAGGCGCCGATGCGTCAGGCCCGCAACTCCGCCGCCTTCTGGACCGCCACCGGCCGAAGCCGGGGGCACGAGGTGATCCGGCGCCGCGGATTCGTCGCCGTCGACGGCGACGAGCGAGCGGGTCTGCGGATCCTGATCCAGGAACCCGACCTCGACCCGGGTGAACTGGCCGAGGTGAGCGAGCTGGTACGCGGGGCCGCGGGGGCGGCCAACGTCGAGGACCCGTTCAGCTCGACCGATCTGAGCCACCTGGGCCTGCGCAACTGGCAGATGCCGATCATGCTGCGCCTGCCCGGGCCCGTCGGCGAACCGGCCCTGGACGTGATCCGGGTGCGGCGGTCCGAGGACCTCCAGACGGCCGAGCGGGTCGTGATCGAGGGCTTCGAACTGGACGGATTCGAGCCCTACCGCCCCGGCGAACTCTTCCCGACGGCACTGATCGAACAGCCGGGCGTGGACGTGTTCATCGCCACCGTCGACAGCGTGGCCGCGGGAGCCTGTGTCAGCGTCCTGGCCGACGGCGTCGGCAGCCACTACTGGGTCAGTACGTCGTCGGCGTTCCGGTCGCGCGGCGTGGGCCGGGCCGTCATGCTCGGCGCCCTCGCCCACCTGGCGGACCTGCCGGCCACGCTCACCGCCTCGAAGCTCGGCAGGCCGCTGTACGAGTCGCTGGGCTACACGGTCGCGACGCCCTCGACCTGGTGGGCCTCCTCCTGAGCGACAGCGTGGCGCCGAAGCCGGCCGGTCCGCACCCCCGTGATGCGCCGACCGGGGCTCGTGCCGCGTGGGAAGTCGGTGGGGCCGACTTCCCACGCGCGCGGCCGGCAGCGCTTCCGTCGATGACCGCACGGGGGCGGATGCCTGGCCGCTCGTGACGGCCGTCCGTTTCGGCGAGTTCGGCGACGTCTGACGAATCCCGCACGTGTCCGAGGCCCTGCTCCCGTCGACGGGGAGCGGGGCCTCCCGTGCTCGCTGCCGAACGGGGGCGCTACTTCCGGGCGTTGGTGCGGCGGGTGGGTTCGGCGGTGGTCGGGTCCTCGGGCCAGGGGTGGCGGGGGTAACGGCCGCGGAGGTCGGCGCGGACGGCGTGGTAGCCGTTGCGCCAGAAGCTCTCCAGGTCGCCGGTGACGGCGGCGGGGCGGCCGGCGGGGGAGAGCAGGTGGATGGTCAGCGGGACGCGGCCGCCGGCCAGGGCGGGGGCGGTGGTCCAGCCGAAGAGTTCCTGCAACTTGACGGCCAGGACCGGGCGTTCGGTGCTGTAGTCGACGCGGATCTTCGAGCCGCTGGGGACGGTGATGCGTTCGGGGGCGAGTTCGTCCAGGCGGGCGGCGTCGCCGGTGGACCAGGGGAGGAGGCGTTGCAGGGCGGCGGTGGTGTCGATCCGGGCGAGGTCGGCGCGGCGGCGGGCGCGGGAGAGTTCGGGTTCCAGCCACTCCTCGGCGCGGTCGAGGAGCGCGGCGTCGGAGACGTCCGGCCACGGGTCGCCGATCGCGGTGCGGAGGAAGGCGAGGCGTTCGCGCAGGCCGGGGGTGGGCCAGGTCAGCAGGGTGCTCACGCCCTCGCGGGTGAGGCCTTCGAGGAGGGCGGCCCGGACGAGGGCGGGAGCGGGGCGGTCGAGTGGCTGCTCGGCGAGTTCGATCGCACCGAGGGATTCGACCCGGCGGGAGACGACTTCGGCGCGGCGGGTGTCCCAGTGCACTTCGGCGCGGTCGGTGAGCAGCGGTGCGCCCGCCCGGCGGGCGGTGTCCTCGTCGAGGGCGGCGGCGTGCAGGACGCGCGCGGACGGGGAGCCGGCGGGGCGGTCGGCGACGGCGACGGCCAGCCAGGGCAGGGCGCCGAGGGCGGTGCCGGGGGCGAGTTCGGCGGCGGTGCCGGAGGCCATCAGGTAGGGGCTGCGCTCGCCGGGGGCCGGTCGCTCCACCCGGGCGCGGGCGATCCGCTCGGGGAAGGCCAGGGCGACGACGAGGCCGACCGCGGTGGAGTCGGGGAGGTCGGTGACGGCTTCGGAACCGGTGGCGCGCAGGAGGCGGCGGACTTCCTCGCGCCAGCGGCCCGCGTAGGGGTCGTTGCCCGAACGGACCAGCCGCCACACCGCGCCGAGGTCGTCGCCGAGGGCGCGCGGAGGTTCCTCGGACAGCAGGGCCACCACCTCGGCGGCCCGCCGGGCGCCGACCGCCGGGGCGCCGTCGGCCAGGGCGCGGGCGAGCCGGGGGTGCAGCCCGGTGCGGGCGAGCCGGACGCCGCGCGGGGTGGCCCGTCCGTCGGCGTCGACGGCGCCGAGCGCCCGCAGGGTCTGCCGGGCGGCGGCCATCGCGCCGGCCGGGGGGCGGTCGGGCAGGGTGAGGCCGGTGGCGTCCGGGTCGCCCCAGCAGGCGGCCTGGAGGGTGAACGGGGTGAGGTCGGCGAGAGCGATCTCGGGCGTGGGGTAGCGGGCGGCGAGGGCGTCCTCGGCCTCGGCCCAGCAGCGGTAGACGGTGCCGGGGGCCTCGCGGCCGGCGCGGCCGGCCCGCTGGCGGGCGGCGGCCAGCGAGGCGCGGACGGTGACCAGGCCGGCCAGGCCGCGGGCGTGGTCGGTGCGCGGCTCGCGGGCCAGACCGGCGTCGACCACGATCCGTACTCCCGGCACGGTGAGCGAGGACTCGGCGACGGCGGTGGCGAGTACGACGCGGCGCGCCGTGGAGGCGGCGAGGGCGGCGTCCTGGACGGCCTGCGGGGCCCGGCCGTGCAGTTGGAGCACCTCGGCCGGCACGCCGCCGAGCAGCCCGGCCACCCGGGTGATCTCGCCGACGCCGGGCAGGAAGCAGAGCACGTCCCCGTCCCTCTCGGCGAGCGCCCGCCGGACGGTGGCGGCGACGTGTTCCAGCAGCGCCGGGTCGACCCGGGTGCCGTGGGCGGGCCGGACGGCGCGCGGCGGCGGCGCCCAGACCGTCTCGACGGGGTGGGCGACGCCGTGCGCCTCGACGACGGGGGCGCCGCCGAGCAGCTCGGCCCAGGCCGCGGTGTCGGAGGTGGCCGAGGCGCAGACGATGCCCAGGTCCGGGCGGAGCGCGGCCCGGACGTCCAGCAGGAAGGCGAGCGCGGTGTCGGCGTCGAGGTGACGTTCGTGGCACTCGTCCAGCACGACCACGTCCACGCCGGTCAGCTCCTGGTCGCGCTGGAGCCGCTGCAGCAGTACGCCGGTGGTGACCACCTCGACCACGGTGTCCGGCCCGGCCCTGCGCTCGCCGCGCACGGTGAGGCCGACCTGGGCGCCGACGGTCGAGCCGAGCAGCCAGGCCATCCGCCGGGCCGCGGCGCGCACGGCCAGCCGGCGCGGCTCGGCGACCAGGACGCGGCGCACCGGGCGGCCGTCCCCGAGCAGGCCGGCCAGGGCGAGCGGGACCAGCGTGGTCTTGCCGGTGCCGGGCGGGGCGGCCAGCACGGCGACGCCGTCCGCGTCGAGCGCGCGGTGCAGGGCGGGCAGGGCGGTTCGGACGGGCAGGTCGCGCCAGGCGGGGTTCACCGCAGTAGTGTCCTCCAGCTCCGCGGCGTCCCGCGGCCCCGCCCCCGGCACCCCGTCCCGGCGCCCCCGTCCCGCCCCGCTCGGTTCCGTCCGGCTCGGTCCCGCTCGGCTCAGTCCCGCTCGGCGACGAAGATCGCCGTCCCGGGGATCAGCCGGCCGCGCAGCGGGGACCAGCCGCCCCACTCCTGCTCGTGCCCGGCGGGCCACTCCGGCTCGACCAGGTCGAGCAGCCGGAACCCGGCGCCGACCAGCTCGCGCACCCGGTCCCCGATCGTGCGGTGGTGCTCGACGTAGGTGGCCCGCCCCTGCTCGTCCTGCTCGACGTACGGGGTGCGGTCGAAGTACGAGGCGACGGCGGTCAGGCCCTCGACGCCCGGCTCGTCGGGGAAGGCCCACCGGATCGGGTGGGTCACCGAGAAGACCCAGCGCCCGCCGGGCCGCAGCACCCGGTGGACCTCGCGCATCAGGGCGGCGGTGTCGGCGCTGAACGGCACCGCTCCGTAGGCGGAGCAGGCCAGGTCGAAGGAGCCGTCGGCGAACGGCAGGACGGCCGCGTCGGCCTGGACCACCGGGACCGGCGGGGTGTCGCGGGCGAGGTCGATCCGGAGGGAGTGCTGGAGCTGACGGAAGGAGATGTCCAGGGCCACCGGCCGGGCGCCCTGCCGGGCGAGCCAGCGCGAGCACTGGGCGGCGCCGGCGCCGATCTCCAGCACCGTCCGGCCCTCGACCTCGCCGAGCAGCCGGGCCTCGGCCTCGTCCAGGCCCTCGGGGCACCAGGTGAACCGGTCGTCGCCGAGGAACTCGCCGTGCTCGTCCTGGTACTCGTCGGCGTTGCGGTCCCACCAGTGCCGGCTGGCCCGGCTGCTCTCGCCGGCCTCGGCGTCGCGCCGTACCGCGTCGTCGCCGTCGTCGTCAAGATCGTGGGCGTCGGGGAGGGGGGTGGTGGCCACGGTGATAATGCCCATCGCGTAGGGTGTGGTCTGCGGAAGCGCCGCTGCCGCGACCCGGCCCGTGAGGGCCCGGATCGGGCGGTGGCATCCGGGGAAAGGTCCCTGCGGCCGCCACCGTGAGGTGCGCAATCGGAGGATATGGCCTGATCCATACCGGCCTCCACCGTCTTGCCTCTCTTGGCGTTGACCGTGCCTGGCCGTCCCCGTATGCTACAAGTTGCGCTGCGGGCCTGCGCGCCTCGGACGGAGCAGGTCGCGCTCGCATCTGTCGAAGACCCCACGGTCGCAAGACGGACGCCGGTTCCCGGTACTCGGGAACGGACGGTGCGCCGTGTTCTTGGCTGTCCGGCTTTCGGTGGGAGCGATACGGGCCCTCCGCGTGGCATTACCTACGACTTCATGTCCGTACCGGAGCCCTTTTCCTAATGACGAGCCCCACCGACTCCTCCACCAGCACCACCCCGCAGGTCGCGGTCAACGACATCGGCGACGCGGACGCGTTCCTCGCCGCGATCGACGAGACCATCAAGTACTTCAACGATGGCGACATCGTCGAGGGCGTCATCGTGAAGGTCGACCGTGACGAGGTGCTCCTCGACATCGGTTACAAGACCGAGGGCGTCATCCCGTCCCGTGAGCTCTCGATCAAGCACGACGTTGACCCGCACGAGGTCGTCTCCGTCGGTGACAACATCGAGGCCCTGGTTCTCCAGAAGGAGGACAAGGAGGGTCGTCTCATCCTGTCCAAGAAGCGCGCTCAGTACGAGCGTGCCTGGGGCACGATCGAGAAGATCAAGGAAGAGGACGGCATCGTCACCGGTACCGTCATCGAGGTCGTCAAGGGTGGTCTCATCCTCGACATCGGCCTCCGTGGCTTCCTGCCGGCCTCGCTCGTCGAGATGCGTCGTGTCCGCGACCTCCAGCCCTACGTGGGCAAGGAGCTCGAGGCCAAGATCATCGAGCTGGACAAGAACCGCAACAACGTGGTGCTGTCCCGCCGTGCCTGGCTGGAGCAGACCCAGAGCGAGGTCCGCCAGACCTTCCTCACCACCCTGCAGAAGGGCCAGGTGCGCTCCGGCGTCGTCTCCTCCATCGTCAACTTCGGTGCCTTCGTGGACCTGGGTGGCGTGGACGGTCTGGTGCACGTCTCCGAGCTGTCCTGGAAGCACATCGACCACCCGTCCGAGGTCGTCGAGGTCGGCCAGGAGGTCACCGTCGAGGTTCTCGACGTCGACATGGACCGCGAGCGCGTCTCCCTGTCGCTGAAGGCGACCCAGGAGGACCCGTGGCAGCAGTTCGCCCGTACCCACCAGATCGGCCAGGTCGTTCCGGGTAAGGTCACCAAGCTGGTTCCGTTCGGTGCGTTCGTCCGCGTGGACGAGGGCATCGAGGGTCTGGTCCACATCTCCGAGCTGGCCGAGCGCCACGTCGAGATCCCGGAGCAGGTCGTCCAGGTCGGCGACGAGATCTTCGTCAAGGTCATCGACATCGACCTCGAGCGTCGTCGCATCAGCCTCTCGCTGAAGCAGGCCAACGAGGCCCTCGGTGCCAACCCGGCCGAGGTCGAGTTCGACCCGACCCTGTACGGCATGGCCGCTTCGTACGACGACCAGGGCAACTACATCTACCCGGAGGGCTTCGACCCCGAGGCGAACGACTGGCTGCCCGGCTTCGAGAAGCAGCGTGAGGAGTGGGAGCGCCAGTACGCCGAGGCGCAGGCCCGCTTCGAGCAGCACCAGGCCCAGGTCATCAAGAGCCGTGAGGCCGACGCCGAGGCCGCTGCCGAGGGTGGCGACGCCGTCGCCGCCGCCGCCGGTGGCTCGTACTCCTCCAGCAGCGACGAGGGCTCCGGCGCTCTCGCTTCGGACGAGGCCCTGGCCGCCCTGCGCGAGAAGCTGGCCGGTGGCCAGAGCTGAAGCTCTGACCCCGCTGGTGCGCACAGCGCCCGGCGCGCTGGATAGCGCGTAGCGTCACCGATGAACCCCACTCGGTATTCCGAGTGGGGTTCATTGTTTTTCCCGTTCACTTATTTGTTCCTTATCGGACCAATTTTTGTGATTAGGGGCTCATCGGATCGCTATGGGCGTTTCGGGACCAAGGCCCTACCTTGGGGGGAGTTGCCCGATGGGCCGCTCACCCGGCCCCGAAAGCTAGGCACCCCCCGCACATGCGCCGTAGCACCGCAGTGACCTCCCCCTCCCGCACGTCCGCCGACCCGAAGGTCGACGGACGCCTTGCCGCCATCGGCCGGTTCTGCTTCCGGCACCGGCGCTGGGTGCTGGGCTTCTGGGCGGTCATCCTCGTCATAGGCGTGCTGATCGGCGGGCGGGTCTTCGCCGGCTCGGTGGCCGGCGCCTCCTCGGCCAGCTCCGAGGCCGACCGGGGGAGCGCGGTGGTCACCGCCGCCGACCCGGCCCGCGGCACCGTGACCGCCGTGGTGGACGGCAAACCCGTCGACGACCCGGCCGTCCGGGACGCCGTCACCCGGGCCACCGCCGAGATCGCCGCGCTGCCGGGGGTCTCCTCGGCCACCGACGCCTACGCGCCCGGCCCGGGGGCCGCCGCGCTGCGCTCCGCCGACGGCAACGCGAGCCTGGTCTCCGTCCGGATGGCCGACGGCAGCACCGACGCCCAGACCGCGGCGGTCACCGAGCGGCTCGCGGACATCGAGGCCGACGGCGCCCAGGTGAAGGTCGGCGGCGACCTGGTCCTCCAGGACGAGGTCAAGAAGCAGACCGAGAAGGACACCCGCTTCGGCGAGATCGTCACCCTGCCGCTCACCCTGATCGTCATGGTGCTGGTCTTCGGCGGCCTCGCCGCGGCCAGCCTGCCGGTGATCGGCGCCGTCGCCTCGGTCGGCGGCGCGCTGCTGGCCATGTTCGGCTTCAGCAAGATCATGGACATCGACACCAGCGTGCTGCCGATCGCCACCGTGCTCGGGCTCGGCCTCTCGATCGACTACGCGCTGCTCATGGTGAACCGTTTCCGCGAGGAACGCGGCCACGGCGCGGGCATCGCCGCGGCCGTCGAACGGACCGCCGCCACCGCCGGCCGGACGGTCGCCTTCTCCGGGCTGACCGTCGCCGTCGCGCTCTCCGGCCTCTTCGTCTTCACCAGCCCCGTCCTCGGCGCGGTGGCCGCCGCCGGGGTCAGCGTGGTGGTCATCGCCGTCGCCGCCGCGATCACCCTCGTACCCGCCCTGCTCGGCTTCGCCGGCAACCGGATCAAGACCCCCACCGCGCCCGTCCCCGACGAGGGCTTCTTCAGCCGCACCGTCCGCCGGGTGCGCAAGCGCGCGGTGCCCGTCGCGCTCGCCTGCGTCGCCCTGCTGATGGCCGCCGGCGCGCCGTTCCTGCACGCCGACATGCGCAGCTCGGGCGCCGCCGTGCTGCCCGCCACCTCGGCCGGCCGACAGGTCGCCGACACCATCGACCAGCGCTTCCCGCAGGCCTCGGCGGCCCCGATCACCGTGGTGGTCGAGGGCGGCGCCGCCGTCGCCCAGGCGTACGCGGACGAGGTGGTCGCCAAGCTCCCCGGCGTCAGCGGCGTCCGGGCGGTGACCCCGGTGAGCGACACGGTCTCCACCGTCGACGTGCTGGTGCACGGCGACCCGCAGGGCGGGCAGGCCAAGCAGGTGGTGAAGGAGCTGCGGGCCGACCGCGGCGGGCTCACCACCCATGTCACCGGCGGCGCGGCCTCGGTGGTCGACTTCCAGCACGAGCTGCTCACCAGGGGCCCGATCGCCCTCGGCCTGGTCGCGCTCGGCACGCTGGTGCTGCTCTTCCTGATGACCGGCTCGGTGGTGATGCCGGTCAAGGCCCTGCTGATGAACCTGCTCTCGCTGGGCGCCTCGCTCGGCGCGCTCACCCTGGTCTTCCAGGACGGGTGGTTCAGCGGACTGCTCGGCTTCAGCCCCGCGGGCGGGCTGGAGACCTTCATCCCGGTGCTGGTCTTCGCGTTCGCGTTCGGGCTGTCGATGGACTACGAGGTCTTCCTGCTCGCCCGGATCAAGGAGCTGCGCGACCGGGGCCACGGCAACGCCCGGTCGGTGGAGCTGGGCGTCCAGCGCAGCGGGAAGATCATCACCTCGGCGGCGCTGCTGATGGTGATCGTCTTCGCCGGGTTCGCGCTCGGCGACATGCTGATGGTCAAGCAGATGGGCATCGCGCTGGCCGTCGCCGTGGCCGTCGACGCCACGCTGGTCCGCTGTCTGCTCGTGCCGGCCACGATGAGCTTCTTCAACGAGTTCAACTGGTGGGCCCCCGCCCCGCTGCGCCGCCTGCACAACCGCTTCGGCCTGAGCGAGCACGTCGAGCTCCCGGCGATCGAGCCGGCCGTCCTGCCGGCGCAGCGCCCGGCGAAGGACCTGGTGGCCGCGGCTTCCTAGGGTCGTGCGGACGTCACGCGTCGCCCCGGCGGGATTCCGCCGGGGCGACGCGTCGTCCGTCCGGTCGCGGTCGGCCGGCTTGGGTCACCCGGTTTCGGGTCCGCGCAGCAGGGCGAGGCGGCTGGCGGTGCGGTCGAGGTCGCGCAGCAGGGGCGCCTCCGGGGAGAGGCCGGCCATCGGGTCGGTGCCGATCAGGAGCAGCCGGACGTCGCGGTCGCAGCAGACGTCGACCAGGTTGGCGAAGCGTTGCCGGGCCTCGGGGGACGCCCCGGTGAGCGGCGGGACGCCGTCGAGGACGAGGGTGGGGAAGCGCTCGGCGAGCGCCAGGTAGTCGGGCACGGCGGTGCGGCCCTCGCACAGCTCTTCGAAGCCGAACCAGACCAAGCCGTCACGGACCGCCCGGGCCGGCAGCTCGCGGTGGTGGGCGGCGACCGGGCCGGCCTCGCCGGGCCCGGGCGGGACGAGTCCGGCCGCGGCCTCCCCGCCCGGGTCCAGCCGGGCGCCCTGCGCGAACCGGGGCCTGTGGCCGGGCCGGGAGCGCCGGCGGAAGTCCTCCGGCCCGGAGACGTCGAGGACGTCCATCCGCTCCTCGATCAGCCGGATCGTCGGCTCGAAGAGGTGGTGGTACAGCGGGTTCGGCATCAACCCGGCCGGCGGGTAGTTGGAGGTGGTCACGAGGGTGATCCGGCGCTCCAGCAGGGTGTGGAAGAGCCGGGCGACCAGCATCGCGTCGCCGGCGTCGTGGGCGTGGAACTCGTCGAAGACCAGGACCCGGCAGTCACCGCGCAGCTCGTCCACGGCCCGGTCCACCGCCGCGCCGCCCTGGTGGTCGTCGGCGTGCCGGGCGACGCCTCCGTGCAGCCGGCGGAAGAAGTCGTGGAAGTGCAGACGCCGCTTGCGCGGGGTGGGGAGGCCGTCGAGGAAGGTGTCCACCAGCCAGCTCTTGCCCCGGCCGACCGGGCCCCACAGATAGAGGTGACGCGGCGGGCGCCGTAGTCGCCAGGCCGGGTGCGCCAGCTCCCCGGCGAGCCGGCTCAGCCGCTCGACCGGGGCCTCCTGGGCCGGGTCCAGCGTGAATCCCCGGTCCGCGGCGGCGCGCAAGAAGTGCGCGCGCATCGCCTCGTACTCTCTCCCCACCCGGTTTGTCATGGCTCGGAAGTCTAGGGGTCACCGTGGATTCCATGATCACCGGGCCGGGGGAGGGGGCCAGCCGGCCGGGGTCGCGGCCGGGCGGGGGTGGTCAGGCCAGGCGGCGGAGCAGGGTGACGGCGGTGCGCAGGGTCTCCCGGTCCTCGGGGGTGAGGTGGGCCTCGATGGCGGTGGCGATCCGCGCCTCGCGGCGGGCGCGCTGCTCGTACAGGGCGGTGCGGCCCTCCTCGGTGGCGGTGACCAGCAGTTTGCGGCGGTCGGTGGCGTGCGGTTGCTGGGTGACCAGGCCGGCCTCGGTGAGCAGGGCGACCGTGCGGGCCATCGACTGGTGCCGGACGCGCTGCCGGGCGGCCAGTTCGGCGACGGTGTACGCGCGGTCGTCGCGGACCAGCAGGCCGAGGACGCCGGCCTGGTTCTGCGGCAGCTCGTCGCCGGGGCGCAGGGCGCGGACCAGCTCGCCGATGGCGCTGCGCAGGTCGGCGGCGAGTTCGAGGGTCTCGGGGTGCGGGTTGTTCAGCGGGCTGTTCACAGGAGAATCCTACCGGCGAGATGTGCAGCGAAACTGTGCAGTCTTGCTGTATGTTTTTCCCCGTGCGAATCACCAAATACGGACACGCCTGCGTACGCCTGGAGCACGACGGCACCACCGTCGTCGTCGACCCGGGGATGTTCACCGACCCCGCCGCCCTCGCCGGCGCGGACGCGGTGCTGATCACCCACGAGCACGTCGACCACTTCGAGGAGGCCCGGCTGCGCGAGGCCCTCGCGGCCGACCCGGCGCTGCGGGTGTGGACCAACAGCGCGGTCGCCGCCCGGCTGGACGGGGTGGCCCAGCGGGTGACGGCGGTCGGCGAGGGCGACGCCTTCGAGGTGGGCGGCATCGGGGTGTCGGTGCACGGCGAGTGGCACGCCGTGATCCACCCGGAGATCCCGCGGGTGAAGAACGTCGGCTTCCTCTTCGACGGCCGGCTCTTCCACCCCGGCGACGCGCTGACCGTGCCGCCGCACCCGGTGGAGACGCTGCTGCTGCCGATCGCCGGGCCGTGGACCAAGGTCTCCGAGTTGATCGACTACGTCCGGGAGGCCGGCCCGCGGCAGGCGGTGCCGGTGCACGACGCGGTGCTCAGCCCGGCCGGGCTGGCGGTGCACACCCGGCTGGTCGGCCCGGGCGGCCCCGGGACGGGGGCGGAGCTGCGGACCCTGGGGGAGGGCGAGGGCCTCGACCTGGGCTGACGGGGAACGCGCGGGCCGTCGGGGGCAGGGGTGGAGGCGGAGGCGGGGCCGGCCGCGGGCTGACGCGGGCGGGCGGCGCCGGTAGCCTGACGCCATGCTGAAGATCGGACTGACGGGCGGCATCGGCGCCGGCAAGAGCGAGGTGTCGCGGCTGCTCGCCGCCCACGGCGCGGTGATCGTGGACTCGGACGTGATCGCCCGCGAGGTGGTCGCCCCGGGGACGGACGGGCTGAAGGCCGTGGTCGCCGAGTTCGGTCCGCAGGTGCTCCGGACGGACGGCTCGCTGGACCGCCCGGCGCTCGGCGCGATCGTCTTCGCCGACCCCGAGCGGCTCCGGGCGCTGAACGCGATCGTCCACCCGCTGGTCCGGGCCCGCTCCGCCGAGCTGGAGGACGCGGCCGCCCCGGACGCGGTCGTGGTGCACGACGTCCCGCTGCTCGCCGAGAACGGGTTGGCACCGCTGTACGACCTGGTGGTGGTGGTCGACGCCGAGGACGACGTGCGGATCGACCGGCTGGTCCGGCTGCGCGGCATGGCCGAGGACGAGGCCCGCGCCCGGATGGCCGCCCAGGCCACCCGGGCCGACCGGCTCGCGATCGCCGACGTGGTGATCGACAACAGCGGCCCGCTGGAGCGGCTCGTACCCCGGGTCGCCGAGGTCTGGGAGCAGCTGAAGAGCCGTCAGGTCTGATCTGGTCAGATACCGGGTGCAGCGGTGATCATGGGGGGATGGCCGATCACATAGCTTCCGAACCCCCCGCCGTGGTGCCCCTCGCCGACTACGGCCCGGCCGACATCGAGGAGATCTTCGGCGTCGGCGACGACCACTTCGGTGTCGCGCACACCGGTCTCAGCTGGTTGCCGAAGGACATCCACTTCGGCGTCCGCGACGGGGACGGCCGCCTGATCGCCCACTCCGGCCTGCTCCGGCTGCCGTTCACGGTCGGCGGCGTGGACCTGGAGGTGATGGGCGTCGGCGGGGTGGCCGTCGCCCCGGACGTCCGCGGCCGCGGCCTGGCGCGCGCGGTGGTCGGCGCGGCGCTGGACCACGCACGGACGCTCGGCCCGCGGTTCGCGCTGCTGTTCTGCCGACCGCAGCTGGTCGGCCTCTACCGGCGGCTCGGTTTCCGGGAGCTGGCGGTGGACGTCCACGTGGAACAGCCCGAGGGGCGGGTCGTGGTCATGCCGCTGCGCACGATGTGGACGCCGCTGCACGACGGCGCCTCGTGGCCGGAAGGGCCGGTGCGGCTGCGCTCGCTGCCGATGTGAGCCGGGCGGGCCGCGGCGGCCGGGCCTCGCCGCGCAAGACCGGCGGCCCGGCCCCGGCGGTCAGGCTCCGGCGGCCACGGGAGCCTGCCGGGCGGTCGCGTACTCGACCGCCGCCGCGGCGAGGGCGCGGATGACGGGGTGGACGCGGGTGCCGTCCCCGGCCAGCTCGGGCTGGAACAGCGAGGCGAGGAAGAAGGGGTGCCCCGGGAGTTCGAGCACCCGCAGGTCGCCCGCGTCGTCCGCGCCGCTGAACCGCAGGCCGCCCTCGCGCAGCCGGTCCAGGTACGCGGAGTTCAGCCCGTACGCGCAGTGGTACCGCTCCTGCGTGCGGGTCGTCCCGAGGACGCGCTCGGCGAGCGTGCCCGGCGCGATCTCCACCGCGCCCTCGTGCCCCACCAGCGAGCAGCTGAGCGGCACGATCACCAGGTCGTCCTCCTCGGGCTGGTTCTCGCCGTGCGCGGCGCCGTCGATGCCGCAGACGTTGCGCGCGTACTCCACCACCGCGTGCTGGAAGCCGGCGCAGGTGCCGAGGAACGGGATGCCGCGCTCGCGGGCCGTCCGGACGGCGGCCAGCGCGCCCGCCTCGCTGCGGTACGGGCTGCCGGGGAGCAGCCAGATCGCGTCGAAGCCGTCGAGGACGCCGGGCGTCTCCGCGTCCTCGGTGGGGATCCAGTAGGCGTCCAGCACGAGCTGGTCGCGGGTGGCGAGCGCGTCGAGCAGACCGGGGATGCGGGCGTGCGAGCGGACGGCGGGAGAGCGGTCGCCGACGAGGGCGATGCGGGGGGTCTGGTAGGTCATGCGGCTATCCTGGCCCCGCGCTGGGCATCAGCGCCAACGATGATTTCTGACTCGTCGATCAGAGGTTCTGATAACCGTGGATCCGCAGCAGCTGCGCACCTTCGTCACCGTGGTCCGGCTAGGCTCCTTCTCCGAGGCGGCCCGCGAGCTCGGCTACACCCAGTCCGCCGTCTCGCAGCAGATCGCGGCGCTGGAGGCGGACCTCGGTACGAGCCTGCTGGTCCGCCGGCCGGTCGGCCCGACCGAGGCCGGCGCGCGCCTGCTGGAGCACGCCGGCCCGCTGCTGGTGCGACTGGACGCGGCGCGCGCGGACGTCGCCCGCCTGGCCGGTGCCCCGAGCGCCCGTCTGCTGCTCGGCGCCACCCCGCTGGCGGTCGGTGCGGAACTCGGGCGCGTGCTCGCCGAGGTGCGCCGGGAGTACCCGCGGGTGGAGCTCGTGGTCCGGGTGGTGGCGCAGGAGGTGCTGCCCGCCCTGGTCGCCACCGGTGAGGTGGACCTCGCCCTGATCGACGGCCTCGCCGCCCCCAGCGACCCGCTGCCGCTCCCGGACGTCGGCCCGCTCGGCACGGTCGCGGTGGGCGAGCAGCCGCTCGCCGTCGCCCTCCCGGCCGGCCACCCGCTGGCCGGCCACCGCGGACTGGCCCTGGCCGACCTCTCCGCCGCCCGCTGGCTGGACGCCCCCGACCTCGCCCCCACCGCCGCCCGGCTGCGCGCGGCCACCGGGGTCGACGGCTTCCGGCCCGCCGCCCGCTACCTGGGCACCGACGTCCGGGGGCTGCTCGCGCTGGTCGCGGCCGGCCACGGGCTGGCGGTGCTGCCCGCGACGGCGCTCGACGGCGCGGCGGGCGTCGCGGCGGTCCCGGTCCGGGAGCCGCGGCTGGTCCACCGCACGGAGCTGGTGCACGGCAGCCTCCCGGAGGGGCCGGCGGCGCTGCTGGCGCGGCTGCTGGCCGGCTGACGACCGGCCGGCCGGCGGGCGGGCCTCAGCCGACGATCTCGGCGCCCGCGCAGCACGGGCCGTCGAGCTGGTAGCAGAGGAAGCGCAGGCACCCGAGGCAGACCTCGATGTTCTCCAGCCGCCAGGTGTCGCCGTGGCAGGCGCAGACGACCCGCTGTCGCAGCATCAGGTCCCAGCCGAAGCGGCCGCCGAGGGCGTCGTAGGCGTGCTTCAGGTAGGACAGGGTCGGTTCGCCGAACGTCTCGCCCCGGTCCACCCCGGCCACCTGCCAGCAGCGGAGGGCGAAGAAGGCCCGCCCGTCCACCAGCCCGGCCGTGCCACGGCCCCCGTCCACCCAGGCGCGGGCCGCCGCGGCGACCCGCTCGGGGAACGGCAGGGCGGGGTCGAGGAGGAGGGAATTGCCGGTGGGCGCGACGGGGTTCGGTATCTGTTCGATCGTCATGGCGGCCCCCTTTCGTGGATCACGCTAGGGCATCACCGCGAGTGGAAGCAGCGGGGCGGTGGCGCCGCGTGATCAGCCGCGCCCGCCGGGACGCCCCGGACCAGGGCCATGACGGTGCCGTCCTTGAGGTGGGGCTTGGGAGGGTGCCGGGCATCAGTCGGCGGCGGTGGGGCGCCGGAAGAGGGCGGTGAGCAGCACCGGGATGCCGAACAGTGGCGACTCGGCGGGCTGCGGCTCCATCGGGCGGAGCTCGACCTCGGTGAAGTCCGAGAAGAGGTGGCGCAGTTCGTCCGGGCTGTAGGCGAGCCCGCCGTCCAGCCGGCCGTTGCGGTACAGCTCCTCGTCCGGGAGTTCGGAGCCCATCCGGCCGGCGGCGAAGGCGTTCACCACGAAGTGGCCGCCGGGCGCCAGCACGCGGTCCAGCAGGGCGAGGTAGCTGACCCGGCGGTGCGGCGGCAGGTGGTGCAGACAGCCCGAGTCGTACACCAGGTCGTACTGCGCGTGCGGGAGTTCGACGTCGAAGATGTTGCCGCAGTGGAACCGGACGTCGGCGCCTGCCTCCTTGGCCCGCTCCTCGGCCCAGGCGACGGCCGTGGGGGAGAGGTCGACGGCGTCGACGTCGAAGCCGAGCGAGGCGAGGTGGATGGCGTTGCGGCCGGGGCCCGACCCGAGGTCGAGGACGCGGCCGGGAGCGGCGAGCAGGCCGCGATCGAGGTAGGAGACGAGGTTCTCGTCGGGCTTGGGGACGAAGAAGGGGCGGTCGGCGGTGCGGTCGGAGTAGAAGGTGTCCCACCAGCCGGAGGCGTCGGCCGTCCAGCGGTCGGCCTCGGGGAGGAAGAGCCGGTCCAGCAGGCGCAGGACGTCTTCGGTGGTACGGATGTCGCGATGCATTCACAGCCCCCTTGCACGGGCGGACGCGTGGTTGTCCGCTGCTGTGAATTTTAGTGAGTGGGGAGGGGGAAATCCCTGGTCAGGGGTGGTGGTGGGGGTGCCTGTGGAGGGCCGAGAAGCCGCTCCTGCGCGGCGCCGGATCCGTCTCCTCGGGGGCACCCCGTGCGCTCCGCGCGACCCGACTGAAGGGCCGTCAAAGGGCCGTTCTGGGTGGGCGGCGAGGACTTGTTTTCGAGGGGCCGGATAACGCTTTCACTACAGCCCCCGCGCCGAACAAGGCGCGGGGGCTGTGCGCCGGATC
This sequence comes from Kitasatospora sp. NPDC127111, assembly GCF_042677465.1. Lineage (NCBI taxonomy): Bacteria > Bacillati > Actinomycetota > Actinomycetes > Kitasatosporales > Streptomycetaceae > Kitasatospora > Kitasatospora sp. NPDC127111. Next base: position 28,432 of record NZ_JBHXTG010000078.1, on the reverse strand, counting down.
AGAGCTCGCCGGCGCGGATGGCGTCGATGAAGGCTTGCCAGGCGTCGGCGGCGAAGGTGAGGACGGGCCCACCGGGGTCCTTGCTGTCCCGGACGGGGACGGCGTTGGGCACGCCATCGGCGACCTCGATGCAGTTTCCGCCCTCGCTGCCGCTGTAGCTGCTCTTGCGCCATGCCGGGTGAGTTGTCATTTTTGCCTCTCCGTAACTAGCTCGTGCATCCAGGACAGGGAATCGTCGGCGCTCATCGCAGCTGCAGCGAGCTGGTTGAACACACGCTCATGGCGGGCGATGTCCGACTCCTTCTCGATGTAGAGGCTGCTCGTCAAGGCCTCGACGTAGACGATGTCGCCAGGCACATCGGCGAAGGAGAGAATGTGGAACGCCATGCTCATGGAGGCGTGAGTCCCGGCACTGAACGGAAGTATCTGGACCGTGACGCTCGAATTCCCTGCGAGCTCGATGAGGTGCTTGATCTGTCCGCGCATGGTCTCCGCCCCGCCGACCGGTCGGCGAAGGACTGATTCGTTGAGGATCGCTCGGACTGTGGGTGGATCGGGCCGCTTGAATACTTCTTGCCGCTGAATCCGAAGCTTGACGCGGCGCTCGATCTCTTCCGCGGTGTGCCCGGACGGTGCGATCTGGAACAAGGCGCGGGCGTAGTCAGGCGTTTGGAAGAGCCCTGGAACCAACTCGGTTTCATAGGCCCGAATGCCTGAGGCATCCGCTTCCATTCCGACGTACGTCTGGAACCAGTCTGGGAGGGCGTCGCCGTAGTCGTGCCACCAGCCCCGCTGCGTGCTCCGACGGGTCAGCGAGATGAACTGTCGCAACTCCGCCTCGTCAGTGACGCCATACAGTTCGAGCATGGCGCGAACGTCCGATTCCTTCAGCGTCGTCTGACCGGACTCGATTCGGGAGATCTTCGTCGCGCTGAACCGCAGTGTGTCGGCTGCGGTCTTGGCCTGGAGTCCGGCGCGCTCGCGTAGGCGTCGCAGCTCAGAGCCGAGCCTACGCCGCAGCACAGTCGGACTGTCCACTGTCGAAGCTCCCTCTTGGTTGACGTCGAGTCACAGTCTGCCACCTCCCTCTGTGATCACAAGAGTCTTGCGATGGCGCGCAATTGCGCAGACTGGCGCTTGCGAAGTGGCGCCATCGCGGAGCATGCTACAGGGAGTAGCTCGACGGTTCGTCTGAGTGATCAAGGGCGGTTGCTCGCCGGGCATTCCTTTGTCTTCTCCCGGTCGTCCTGCTCCGCCAACTCGCCTTCACTCCACTGCGCCTGGAAGGTGGCTCCCCCATGTCCGAAATCACCGCCCCGCCCCCCGTCGCCCGGGCCGACTGCTGGCTGCCGCGCAGCCATCGCTCGCCGGTCGAGGCGCGGCGCCGGCTCGAAAAGCTGCTCGCCGACGCGCCGGACGGTCAACGGTTCGCCGACACCGGGCTGTTGCTCGTCTCCGAGCTGGTGACCAACGCCATCACGCACGGCACGCCGCCCGGGAACAGGGTGCTGCTGGTGCTCGACCTCACCCCGGTCCGGCTCCGGATCGAGGTCCACGACGCCCGGGCGGACCGCGAGCCCGTCCTCCGTTCCGCCGGCGCCGAGGACGAGTGCGGACGCGGCCTGATCCTCGTCAAGTCCCTGTCCAGCCGCTGGGGTTGCTGCCCCCGGGTGGGCGTCGGAAAGATCGTCTGGGCGGAGATCGGCCCGGACGACCTCACCGCCGGGGAGCGTGCCGCGTGAGGGAGGCCCGCCTCGTCACGGTCGAGATCACCGGGATCATGCCGCCGACGACCCACCCGCTTCTCGGCACGGCCCTCGACTCCCTCTGGGCCGCCCTCCAGTTCCACCCGCTCGGCAGACCCCAGTGGCAGTGGTTCGAGCGCTACCTCACCGGCCCGTCCGCCGACCGCTTCGTCGCCGAGTACCTCGACCGCACGGGTCCGCTCTCCCTCCCGGTCATCCTCCCCGGGAGCGCCCACCACCTGCGCATCCGCTGGACCACCGGGGAGGGTGACCGGTGATCCGCCGCATCGGCTCCCACCCCCGCTGAGCGCCCACGGCTCGGAGCAGGAATCGGAGCAGGAAGTCGGACCGGCCGACTTCCTGCTCCGGGGGCCGTCGCGCGCCGGTGCTCACTCGCGGGCGAACACCAGCCGGAGCACTGCGCGGGCGAGCTCCTCGACGTCGCCGTCCGCGCTCTCGGGGAGGGCGCCGCTCAGCCAGAGGCCGGCGAAGCCGTGGGCCAGCGACCAAGCGGCGATCGTCGTCGTGCGGTCGGTGCCCTCGCCCGGGGACAGCTTGCGCGAGCTGGCGGCCAGCACCGCGCCCGCGCGTTCCCGGGCCGCCGCCATGGTGGGGTCGTCGGCCCGGTACAGCTCGGGCCGGAACATCACCTCGAAATACGGCCGGTGGTCGACGGCGAACCGCACGTACGCCACGCCCGAGCCGAACGGGTCGCCGGCCGCCCGCTCCAGACTGTCCGCGAACAGCTCGAAGCCCTCCGCGGCCACCGCCGTCAGCACGCCCGTCTTGTCCCCGAAGTGATGCGCCGGCGCCGCGTGCGAAACGCCCGCGCGCCGGGCGAGTTCGCGCAGGCTCCACCCGGACGGGCCGGACTCGGCGATGGCCTCCAGGGCGGCGTCCAGTACGGCGCGGCGCAGGTTCCCGTGGTGATAACTCGGCTGATCGGTCTGTCCCACCGCTGCTCTCCAGTCGCTCGGGGTGGCAGTCCACCCGTATCTAGGCATTGACAAGATTACCCGCCCACGCCAATCTTGCCAGTGACAAGATGGCTCGATCGGAGGTTCGGGATGGTCCCGCTCATTGCTCTCGTCGGTGGTTTCGCCGTGCTGCGCGTGCTCGGCCTGGTCGCCGTCGACGGCCTCGACGCCTGGCAGCCCGCCCTACGCGGCGGCCTCGCGCTGATGTTCGTCACCACCGGTGTGCCGCACTTCCTGCCGGCGTGGCGGCGGGACTTCGCCGCCATGGTCCCGCCCGCGCTCCCGCGCCCCGAGCTGCTGATCACGCTCACCGGCGTCCTGGAACTGGCCGGCGCGGCCGGGCTGCTCCTCCCCCCGCTCGCGCCGTTCGCCGCCGCGGGTCTGGCGCTGCTCATGCTCGCGATGTTCCCGGCCAACGTGCACGCGGCCCGCAGTGGGCTGACCCTCGCCGGGAAGCCGGTGACCCCGCTGCCGGCCCGCACCGCGCTGCAGGTGGTCTTCGTCGCCGCGGCCGTCGCCGCGGCGCTCTGAGCCCGCCGGCACCCCAACCGGCGTTCTACGGTGGCCGCATGACTGACGAACAGGTGCTCCTGCGCCCGATATCCGAGGCCGATCTGACGGCTCTCGAACGGCTCGTCCACGACCCCGCCGCGATCGGGCCGCTGCAGTGGTACGGGTGGTCGGATCCCGGGCGACTGCGGCGCACCTGGGCGGAGAACGGGCTGCTGGGCGCGGAGCAGTCCCAGCTGGCGGTGGTCACCGGTGGCGAGTTCCGCGGGTTCGTCGCCTGGCGGCGGGCGGCGGTGGTGCCGGCCGCGCCGTACTGGAACATCGGCATCCAGCTGGCGCCGGACGCGCGCGGCCGGGGCATCGGGACGCGGGCCCAACGCCTGCTCGTGGACTACCTGTTCGCGCATTCGCCGGTGGTCCGGCTGGAGGCGGACACCGAGACCGCCAACCTCGCCGAGCAACGCGCCCTGGAGAAGTGCGGCTTCAGTCGCGAGGGCGTGCAGCGCAGCCTGGTCTTCCGCGACGGCCAGTGGCGCGACATCGTCCGCTACAGCCTGCTCCGCTCCGACCCGCGCCCGGAGTGAGCCGGCGCCGGCCGGCCGTCATCGGACGACGAGCGTGCCCTTCATGTTCGGGTGGACGTCGCAGTGGAACGGGTACGAGCCGGGGGTGGACGGCGCGGTGATCGTCGCCGACTGGCCTTTGGCGAGCAGCCCGGTGTCGAACTCCTTGCCGGGGGTGACGGCGGTCAGGGTGTGTTCGGCGCTGTCCTGGTTGGTGACGGTGATCTTCGTGCCGGGTGCCACGGTGAGGGTGTCGGGGTGGAACAGGAAGTCCTTGATCGTCACGGTCACCGCGGTCGCGGGGGCGGACGTCGCGGGGGCGGGCGTCGCGGAGGTGAAGACCGGGGAGGACGGGGTCGCGGACGGGGAAGACGGTGCCGACGCCGGCGCCGACGGCGAGGCGCTCGCGGTCCCGCCCCCGCCGCCGTCGCTGGAGCAGCCGGCGGTGCCGAGCAGCAGCCACACGGCCGCACCGACGGCGAGGGTGGTCCGCCATGCACGGGAAGAACGGAAGGTCATCAGCTGCTCCAGCTTCGCTACCTGCGGCGACCCGCCCACGCTAGGGTCTGTCTTCAAGCTCCCGCCTGCGGGGCGACGCCGGGGCACGCACCTCGCCGCGTTGTCGTCGGTCGCCAGTGGCCCCCAGCCTTCGGCCGGGAGGTGCCCCCACCGCAGTGGCTCCCTCCTCCGCCTTGCGATGCACGCACCCCGACGCCGCCCCGCCCGCCCTCCGGGCGGACGACGGGAGCTTGAAGACAGACCCTAGAGCCTGCCGGGCCGTCCGCCGGTCAGCCCGGACGGAGGATCACCCGAACGCCGGAGTCCGCCGATGGCGGCGCGGTCGGCCGACGGGTGCCTCAGCCGGCGCAGGCGCCCTGCGCGGCCGGGGAGGAGCCGGACCCGCGGGCGGGCTCCGCGCCGGGCTCGGGGAGGAGGTAGCGGGCGCCGGGGCCGCCGTCGGCGGCGCGGTCGCCGGCGTTGTAGAGGGCGCAGCGGTTGAGGGAGAGGCAGCCGCAGCCGATGCAGCCGCTGAGCTTGGCCTTCAGGCGTTCGAGTCCGGCGATCTGCTCGTCGATGCGGTTCTGCCAGGACGCGGCGACGCCGTCCCACTCGGTGCCGGTGGGGGCGCGGTGCTCGGGGAGGCGGTCGAGGGCGGCCTTGGCCTCCTCCAGCGAGAGCCCGACCCGTTGGGCGGCGCGGACGAAGGCGACCCGGCGCAGGGTGCCGCGGGTGTAGCGGCGCTGGCCGCCGGTGGTGCGGCCGGCGTGGATCAGGCCGAGCTTCTCGTAGTAGCGCAGGGCCGAGGTGGCGAGGCCGCTGCGCTCGGAGAGCTGGCCGATGGTGAGCAGGTCGTGCCGGTTCGGTGCGATGGCGGGCTCGGGTGCGCTCATGGGCTCACTGTAGCGGGCTTGACTTCAAGTCGACTTCAAGTTGCAGCATCGTGGGCATGACGACGCAGACGGAGAACGCCCCTGCCGCGACCGGGTTCGCGGACCTCCCGGGCCTGATGAGCCTGATGACCGGCGACGAGAAGCACGGCCCGGCCGCCACCTCCACCCTGGACGCCCTCTGGGTGCTCTACGACCGCGTGCTGCGGGTCACCCCGGCCACCGCCGAGGACCAGGGCCGCGACCGCTTCCTGCTCTCCAAGGGCCACGGCCCGATGGCGTACTACGCCGTGCTCGCCGCCAAGGGCTTCCTCGACCCGGCGGTGCTGCCCGGCTTCGGCGGGTACGACTCGCCGCTCGGCCACCACCCGGACCGGATGCTGGTGCCCGGGGTGGAGATCGCCTCGGGCTCGCTCGGCCACGGCTTGCCGCTCGGCGTCGGCACCGCGCTCGGGCTGCGCGCCCAGGGCCTCACCGACCCGGCGGTCTGGGTGCTGCTCGGGGACGCCGAGTTCGACGAGGGCTCCAACCACGAGGCGGTCGCCTTCGCCGGCGCGACCGGGCTGGACCGGCTGCACGTCGTCGTCATCGACAACTCCTCGGCCACGCACGGCTGGCAGGGCGGCATCGCGGCGCGCTTCGCCGCGGAGGGCTGGTCGGCCGAGACCGTGGACGGGCGCGACCACGAGGCGCTGTACGCGGCCTTCACGGCCGCGCACCCGGGCCGCCCGCGCGCCGTGGTCGCCCGGGTCGAGCCGAAGACCCACTGACCGCCGCGCCCCCGGCGACCGACCACCCACCGCAGCGAACACCCGAAAGGCCAAGGGCTTCACCGATGGACACGATGCGCGAGCGCTTCCTCGACGTCACCACCCGCCTGCTGGACGACGACCCCCGACTGGCCGTGGTGCTGGCCGACATCAGCGCGGCCGGCTTCGTCGGGGCCGCGGAGCGCCACCCGGACCGGGTGATCAACGTCGGCATCCGCGAGCAGCTGCTGATCGGCGCCGCCGGCGGCCTCGCGCTGACCGGGATGCGGCCGATCGCCCACACCTTCGCCAGCTTCCTGATCGAACGCCCCTTCGAGCAGGTGAAGTTGGACCTGGTGCACCAGGGCGTCGGTGCCGTCCTGGTGAGCGCGGCCGGCTCGTACGACTGGCCGGCCGGCGGCCGCACCCACATGTCCCCGGGCGACGTCGCCCTGCTGGACACCCTCCCGGACTGGACGGTCCACGTGCCCGGGCACCCGGACGAGGCCGAACGGCTGCTGCGCCACGCGGTGGCGGACGGCGACCGCAACGTCTACGTGCGGCTCTCCGAGCACCGGAACTCCGCCGCGGTGCCGGTCGAGGCCGGGCGGTTCACCACCGTGCGCACGGGCGCCAAGGGCGTGGTGCTCGCGGTCGGCCCGATGCTGGACGCGGTGCTGGCGGCCACCGAGGGCCTGGACGTCACCGTGGTGTACGCGGCCACCGTGCGCCCGTTCGACGTGGCCGGGCTGCGGGCGGCCGTCGGCGCCCGGGCGGACGTGGTGCTGGTCGAGCCGTACCTGGCCGGGACGTCCGCCGACGAGGCGCACGCGGCCCTGAACGACAGGCCGCACCGGGTGCTCGGCCTGGGCGTGCCGCGCGAGGAGCACCGGCACTACGGCTCGATCGCCGAGCACCTGGCCGCCTACGGCCTGGACGCGGCCTCGCTGCGGGAGCGGATCGCCACCTTCCTCTGGTGACGGCGCCGGTGGCTCTCCGGCGACCGCGCCGGCGGCCGGTCACACCCGGACGACCGCCGCCGCGTGCTCCCCGAGCCGCAGCTGCGCGTGGTCGAGCGCGCACGCGCCGAACGACGCCACCACCTCCCGCCCCGTCGCCCCCAGCGGCAGCACGGCCGCGGCGTCGGCCAGGTTGACCGCCACCCGGTACGGCCCCCGGTGCACCACCAGCCAGCGCGCCGCCTCGTCGTACGCGACCCGGACGGCCGCGAGGTCCGGGTCGGCGAGCTCCGGCCGTTCGCGCCGCAGCCGGAGCAACGTCCGGTACCAGGCGAGCAGTCCGGCGTGCGGGGCGCGCCTCGGCTCGGTCCAGTCGAGGACGGAGCGCAGCACGGTGGCGGGTGCCTGCGGGTCGGGGACGTCCTCCGCCTGCCAGCCGTGCTCGGCGAACTCCCGCCGCCGGCCCTGCCGGACGGCCTCGGCCAGTCCGGGGTCGGTGTGGTCGGTGAAGTACTGCCAGGGCGTGGTGGCGCCCCACTCCTCGCCCATGAACAGCATCGGGGTGAACGGCGAGGTGAGCACCAGTGCGGCGCCGCAGGCGAGTTGGCCGGCCGACAGGTGGGCGGAGAGCCGGTCGCCGAGCGCCCGGTTGCCGATCTGGTCGTGGGTCTGCAGGTAGCCGAGCAGCCGGTGGCCGTGGGCGGGCGGGAACGGGCGGCCGTGGCTGCGGCCGCGGAAGGAGGACCACGTCCCGTCGTGGAAGTACCCCCGGGTGAGCGTCCTGGCCACGGCGGCCAGCGGCGCGCGGGCGAAGTCGCCGTAGTATCCCTGGGATTCGCCGGTGAGCGCGGTGTGCAGGGCGTGGTGGAAGTCGTCGCTCCACTGGGCGGTGAGGCCCTGGCCGCCGGCCTCGCGCGGGGCGGTGGTGCGGGGCGAGTTGAGGTCGGACTCGGCGACGAGGAACAGCGGCCGGTTGGTGGCGATCGCCAACTTCTCGACCTCTGAGGCGAGTTCCTCCAGGAAGTGGACGGCCCGGTCGTCGGCGAGGGCGTGCACCGCGTCCAGCCGCAGGCCGTCGATCCGGTAGTCGCGCAGCCAGGCCAGCGCACTGCCGATCAGGTAGGCGCGCACCTCGTCCGAGCCCGGCGCGTCCAGGTTGACCGCCGATCCCCACGGGGTGTGGTGCCGGTCGGTGAAGTACGGGCCGAACGCCGGAAGGTGGTTGCCGGACGGCCCGAGGTGGTTGTGCACCACGTCGAGCACGACGCCGAGGCCCTTGCGGTGCGCGGCGTCCACGAAGCGCTTCAGCCCCTCCGGCCCGCCGTAGGGCTCGTGCACGGCCCACGGCGAGACCCCGTCGTACCCCCAGCCGTGCCGGCCGGGGAACGGGCAGACCGGCATCAGCTCGACGAAGTCCACGCCCAGTTCGACCAGGTGGTCGAGGTGTTCGGTGGCGGCCCGGAAGGTGCCGGCGGGGGTGAAGGTGCCGATGTGCAGCTCGTACAGGACGGCGCCGGGCAGCGGGCGGCCCCGCCAGCCGCTCTGCGACCAGCGGAACGCGGCGTGGTCGACGGGGCGGCTGGGCCCGTCCGGGCCGTGCGGCTGCCGGGCGGAGCGCGGGTCCGGCAGCGGCGGGCCGCCGTCCAGCCGGAACGCGTAGTCCCCGGCGGGCGCCTCGCCGTGCCACCAGCCGGCCCGCGCGGTGTCCCGGGCCAGCGGGTGGCGGTCGCCGTGGACCTCCACCTCGACCCGCTCGGCGGCCGCCGGGGCCCAGACCTCGTACGTCCGCGCGTCCTGGGCCGTCATGCCCCGCCCTTCCTGGTCAGCAGTGCCACCGGGGAGCCGGCCAGCAGCTCGGCCGCCGGCACGAGGCCCGCCGCGAACCGGCGCCCGGTCAGTTCGTCCCGCCACTCGCGGCCGGAGGGCAGCTCCACCACGGTGTCCCGCCAGCCGCCGGAGCGCTCCAGGCCGTACGGCAGCCGGGTGACCGCGGTGACCACGTCGTCCCCGCGCGCGAAGGCGAGCAGGTGCTCGGCGGCGAGGTCGGTCACGGTCAGCGGCCGGTAGGCGCCCAGCGGGCGGTCGCGGCGCAGGTGCAGGGCGGTGGCGGTGAGGTGGAGCTTCTCCCGGGCGAGGTCGCCGGGCCGGGGCGTCGCCGCGTCGGTGAGCCGGACGGCGAGCGCGCCGAGGTCCACCACGCCCCGGTTGTCCGGGTCCACCAGGGTGTGCAGCGGCTCCTCGCTGCCCTGGTAGAGGTCGGGCACGCCGGGCACGGTGAGGTGCAGCAGGGCGGCCGCGAGGGTGTTGGCCCGGGCGTACGGCGCGAGCGCCCGCACGTACTCCTCGATCCGGGAGAGCAGCGCGGGGTCGTCGTAGACGGCACGGGCGCGGTCGGCGAGGGCCTGTTCGTACCCGGGGTCCGGGGAGGTCCACGAGGTGCGCAGCTTGGCCTCGCGGGCGGCCTTCAGCAGGGCGGTGACCAGTCGGTCCGGGGTGATCGGCCAGGCAGCGACGAGGGTCTGCCAGAGCGCCCAGTCGCCGTCCGGGTCGTCGCCGGGGCCGGCGGCGGCGGACCAGGCGGCGGCCACCGCGGCCCAGACGTCCGGCTGCTCGGCGAGGACGGCGAGGCGGGCGCGGGCGTCGGCGCTGCGCTTGGTGTCGTGGGTGGAGAGCACGGTCATGCCGGCCGGCCAGTGCGCCTCGGCGTACCGGCACCAGGCGTGGAACTCCTCCGGGTGCAGGCCCGGCCGGGCCGGTTCGCCGCCGACCTCGTTCAGGCTCAGCAGCGCGTTCCAGCGGTAGTACGCGGTGTCCTCGACGCCTTTCGCGGCGACGGCGGCGGCGGTCTGGGCGAACCGCACGCAGAACTCGTCCTTCTCGGGGCTGCGGCCGAGGCGGCCGAGGGCCAGCTCCGCGACCAGCCGCTCGGTCGGGTCGGCGGAGCCGTCGCCGAGCGCGGCCCGCAGCTGCTCCGCCGAGACCGCCGGCGCCGGTTCGCCCGGCCGGACGTAGGGGCGGTACGCGGGGTAGCCGGTGAGCAGCCGTTGCAGGGCGTCGTGCAGCTGCCAGGGCGCGTGGTCGGCGTGCGCGGGTTCGGCGGCGCCGATCCGGACGGCGAGCCGGACCAGCCGTCCGACCTCGGTGGCCAGCTCGCCGCGCGGCCCGGTCATGTCGGCCCGCCCGCGCCGGGCGGCGGCGCCGGCCGGGTCCGGGCCGGCGGGCGCGCCCACGAAGTGCTCGTAGCGCTCCGCCAGCCGCCGGGCGCCGGCCTGGTCGGTGAGCACGCCGTCGATCCGGCGCAGCGCGTCGTACCCGGTGGTGCCGGCGCAGGGCCAGTCGGCGGGCAGCCGCTCCTCGCCGGTGAGGATCTTCTCGACCACGGTGTACGCGCCGCCGGTGGCCTCGGCGAGCCGCTGCAGGTAGCCGCGCGGGTCGGCGAGGCCGTCGGGGTGGTCGATCCGGAACCCGTCGAGCACGCCGTCCCGGTGCAGCCGCAGCAGCACGCCGTGGGTGGCCTCGAAGACCTCGGGGATCTCGACCCGGACGGCGATCAGCTCGTTGACGGTGAAGAAGCGCCGGTAGTTGAGCTCCGTCCGGGCCAGCCGCCACCAGGCGAGCCGGTACCACTGCCGGCCGAGCAGCTCGGGCAGCGGCAGGCCGGCGGTGCCGGGGCGCAGCGGCAGGGCGTGGTCGTGGTAGCGCAGCACCTCGCCGTCCACGACGAGCTGGTCGAGGACGGCGCCGAGCCGGTCGCCGAGCAGCGGCAGCAGCACCCGGCCGCGGTCGGGGGCGTCCGCGGGCCCCGGCTGGGCGGCCCAGTCGATGTCGAACCAGCGCGCGTACGGCGAGTCGGGGCCGTCCCGCAGCACCTGCCAGAGCGGCTGGTTGAGCTGCTCGGGGACGGGGACGGCCATGTGGTTGGGCACCACGTCGGCGATCAGCCGCAGGCCGTGCCGGCCGGCTTCGGCGGCCAGGGCGCGCAGCGCGGGTTCGCCGCCGAGCTGTTCGCTGATCCGGCCGTGGTCGACGGTGTCGTACCCGTGGGTGGAGCCGGGGGCGGCCTCCAGCAGCGGCGAGAGGTGCAGGTGGGAGACGCCGAGCGCGGCGAGGTAGGGCACGGCGGCGGTGGCGTCGCGGAGGGTGAAGCCGGGCTGGAGCTGGAGCCGGTAGCTGGCCGTGGGGGTGGCCGTGGGGGTGGACGCGGGGCCGGGCGTGGGGGTGGTGGCGGCCGGGCGGGGCTGCGCGGGCTCGGCGGCGGAGGTCATGTGTCCATGAGTACCCGCGCGAGCCCGCCGCCAAGACCCGTTGCTGATCCGAACAGGTGACCGGGGGGTCGCCCGGGCGGGCCGCCGGGCTAGGCCGGCCGTTGCAGCACCATGAGCGAGCGGTCGGTGAGCCAGAGCGTGTCGCCGGCCTTGACCCGGGAGCCGGTGCCGGGGGCGGGCAGCCGGGGCAGGGCGGTGTCGACGACGACCCGCCACTCCTGGCCGTGGCCGGCCGGGACGGTGAACTCCAGCGGTTCGAAGTGCGCGTTGAACATCAGCAGGAAGGAGTCGTCGACGATCCGCCCGCCGCGTCTGTCCGGCTCGGAGATGGCGTAGCCGTTGAGGAAGACGGTGAGCGACTTGGCGTAGCTGGCACCCCAGTTGCGCTTGGTCATCTCCTCCCCGCCGGGGGTGAACCAGGCGATGTCGGTGAGGTCCTCGTAGCCGCCGGAGGGGGCGTGCGGGCCGGAGGCGGGGCGGCCGGAGACCGGGCGGCCGTGGAAGAAGCGGCGGCGCCGGAAGACCGGGTGGTCGCGGCGGAGCCAGATCATGCCCTGGGTGAACTCCAGCAGCCGGGCCGCCGGGCCGTCCCCCTCGGGCCAGTGCACCCAGGTGAGTTCGTTGTCCTGGCAGTAGGCGTTGTTGTTGCCCTGCTGGCTGCGGCCGAGTTCGTCGCCGTGCGAGAGCATCGGCACGCCCTGGGAGAGCATCAGGGTGGCGATCAGGTTCCGCTGCTGGCGGGCCCGGAGCTCCTCGACGGCCGGGTCCTCGCTGGGGCCCTCGACGCCGCAGTTCCAGGAGCGGTTGAACGATTCGCCGTCGCGGTTGTCCTCGCCGTTGGCCGCGTTGTGCTTCTCGTTGTAGGAGACCAGGTCGCGCAGGGTGAAGCCGTCGTGGCAGGTGACGAAGTTGATCGAGGCGATCGGCCGGCGGCCGTCGTCCTGGTAGAGGTCGGAGGAGCCGGTGAGCCGGGAGCCGAACTCGGCGAGGGTGGCGTTCTCGCCGCGCCACAGGTCGCGGACGGTGTCCCGGTACATGCCGTTCCACTCCGTCCACAGCGGCGGGAAGTTGCCCACCTGGTAGCCGCCCTCGCCGAGGTCCCAGGGCTCGGCGATCAGCTTGGCCTGGGAGACCACCGGGTCCTGCTGGACCAGGTCGAAGAAGGAGGAGAGCCGGTCCACCTCGTGGAACTGCCGGGCCAGGGTGGCGGCGAGGTCGAATCGGAAGCCGTCCACGTGCATCTCGGTGACCCAGTAGCGCAGCGAGTCCATGATCAGCTGGAGCACGTGCGGGCTGCGCATCAGCAGGCTGTTGCCGGTGCCGGTGGTGTCCTCGTAGAACCGCTGGTCCTGGGCGAGCCGGTAGTAGGAGACGTTGTCCAGGCCGCGCAGCGAGAGCGTGGGGCCGAGGTGGTTGCCCTCGGCGGTGTGGTTGTAGACGACGTCCAGGATCACCTCGATGCCGGCCGCGTGCAGCGCCTTCACCATCGACTTGAACTCCTGCACCTGCTGGCCCCGGTCGCCGGTGGAGGAGTAGGAGGAGTGCGGGGCGAAGAAGCCGATGGTGTTGTAGCCCCAGTAGTTGGCGAGGCCGAGGTCGCGCAGCCGGTGGTCGCGGACGAACTGGTGCACCGGCATCAGCTCGATCGCGGTGACGCCGAGCTTGGCCAGGTGCTCGATCACGGCGGGGTGGGCCAGGCCCGCGTACGTGCCGCGGATCTCCTCGGGGATGCCCGGGTGGAGTCTGGTCAAGCCCTTCACGTGGGCCTCGTAGAGCACGGTGCGGTGGTAGTCGGTGCGCGGCGGCCGGTCGGTGCCCCAGTCGAAGTACGGGTTGATCACCACCGAGTGCATGGTGTGCGGGGCGGAGTCCAGGTCGTTGCGGCGCTCGGGGGCGCCGAAGTGGTAGCCGTAGACGGACTCGTCCCAGTCGATGTGGCCGCTCATCGCCTTGGCGTACGGGTCCAGCAGCAGTTTCGCGCTGTTGTGCCGCTGGCCGAGCCCCGGGTTGTACGGGCCGTGGACGCGGAAGCCGTACCGCTGGCCCGGCTGGACGCCGGGCAGGTAGGCGTGCCGGACGAAGGCGTCCGTCTCGCGCAGTTCGACGGCGGTCTCCGAACCGTCCTCGTCGAGCAGGCAGAGCTCGATCCGGTCGGCGCTCTCCGAGAACACCGCGAAGTTGGTGCCGGCCCCGTCGTAGGTGGCACCGAGGGGGTAGGGCGTCCCTGGCCAGACCTGCATGAGTCCTCAACTTCCTTGCGTCGAGCAGAAACTGATAGACAGTCCGACAATCAGCCCGGACCTCGACGCTCTCTTCCCGGCGGGGTGGCCGGGCATGTGCGGCGGTCGCGCACCGTGATGTACGGCACAGTCCGCATACTCCCCGACGCTTTCCCCGACAGCGGGGCCATTCGGCGTGTGTTCGCCCGAACGGGTGTCCGGCGGGTCTCCCGGGACGGGTGGGACGCCCGGGGCGCCAGGGGCGTCGCGCATCCCCTCGGTCAACCGGCTGCGGGTTGCTCGCGGCGGGCAGTACCCTTGATCGTCCGGCCGCCCCCGCGCTCGTGGCGATCCATCAGAAGACCAGACAGCAAGAGCTCCATCAGGAACCAGGTGAGGTGGCGCATGGTGTTCCCCGCCGGCGGCCGTGGCGGAGGGCCCGGCGGCCCCGACCGGGGCAGCGCCCGCAGCGAGGCCCCGACGGTCGTCATGCGCCCCACCCTGACCGGCCGCGGGGCGCTGGTGCCCGCCCAGGGCGGTCCGGTCGAGGTACCGGCCCTCGCCTGGTCCGGCGCCGAGTGGGAGGACGCCTACCAGCGCGTCCGGCTCACCGGGCGGGCGTACGTCTGGCTCAACCTGGTCGAGCAGCGGCTGCGCTCCCTCGTCGACGAGGTCCTGCACCCCATCTACGCGCCCGCGCACGGCGAGGACTGGGTCACCGCCGCGGCCGGCCCGGCCGGCGAGGAGTGGGCCCACCGGGCCGGCGCCGTCCGCGAGGTCAGCCGCCGCAAGGGCTACCTGCTCGACCCCGCCGACGACGACCCGCTGGTCTTCCTCACCCTGCCCCAGCTGCGCGAGCTGATGGTCCAGCACTGGCCCTGCTTCGAGCCGTACCTGGCCGACCGGCGGGACATCGAGCTGGCCCTCGACGAGCTGGAGGTCGCCCGGCACGTCGTCTCCCGCAACCGCGTCCTCACCCAGACCGTGCTCGCCCAGACCGAGCGCGCCGCCGCCCGGCTGCTCGCCCTGCTGGACGGCGGCAGCGGCGGCGTCCCCGCCGACGTGGTCGAGTCCCTGGTGGCCGGCCGCTACGCCGACGTGGTCGCCGTGCACGCCGACCGGGTCCGGCTCCAGCGCGACCTGCCGGTGGAGGACCTGCTCGACGGCGCCCGGCGGCTCGACGCGCTCGGCATCGGCCTCGGCATGCTCTGCCAGAACTACACCGGCAAGCGGCTCGTCCGGCTCGCCGGCGACGGCTGCCGGGTCCGGCTGCTCTTCCTCAACCCCGCCAGCAGCGCCGTCCGCCGCCGCGAACGCGAACTCGGTCTCGGACGCGGCGAACTGGCCCGCTCGATCGAGATGAACATCATGCACGTGCGGCGGGTCCGGGCGAGGCTGCGCGACCAGGGCGGCTTCGAGATCCGCGTCTTCGACGAGACCCCGCGCTTCACCGCCTACCTGGTCGAGGGCCCGCGCCCGGCCGGCCAGACCGGCGGCCCCCGCCGGCAGACCCGCGACCTCGGCGTCGTCCAGCCCTACCTGCGCCGCTCCCGCGGCATGGAGTCGCCCGCCCTGGTGCTGCGCGGCGGGGCCGGCCAGCAGCCGGGCGGCACCGAGCCCGGACTGCTGGAGGTCTACCGCGAGGAGTTCGAGGGGGTCTGGGGGGACTCCCGGCCGGTCTCCTGACCCCTGACGCCGCTGGCGCCCCTGCCGCCCCTGCCGCTCAGGGAAACCGCTGGTCGGGCGGTGCCGCGGCTGGAAGACTGCGGCCGTGGAGAACCGCACCAGCCCGCTCGCATGGACCTTGCGGCCGATCCGTCCGGCCGACGTCGAGCCGATCGCCGAGCTGCGCGCCGAGGTCATGCGCCCCGACCTCGTCCGGCTCGGCCGCTACGACGAGGACCGGGTCCGCCGGCGCTTCCGGGAGACCTGCTCCGACCGGTACACCTCGGTGGTGGAGGTCGACGGCGTCCTCGCCGGCTCCGTCACCGTCCGTCCCGCCGAGCAGGGCGGCCGGCTGCTGGAGCACTTCTACCTCGCCACCGGACGGCAGGGCCGCGGACTCGGCTCGGCCGTGCTGCGCCACGTCCTGGCCGAGGCCGACGCGGCCGGCGAACCGGTCCGGCTGGTCGTCGTCCAGGGCAGCGCGGCCCGCCGCCTCTACGAGCGGCACGGTTTCGTCCGGGAGTCCGAGGACCGGATCGACGTGGTCATGGTCCGGCCGGCCGGGCCGCGGCCTGACGCCGGAGCCGTCGCGGGGTCCGAGACCGGGGCGGTCGCGGGGTCGGTCACCGGGGCCTGACACCGCGGCCTCCCGGGGGCGCGCCGGGGGGTGCGCGCCGGGGTGCGCGCCGGTGGTCCGTGCGCCCCACCGGCCGGGTTGTCGGTGGGGCGGGTGATGATAGGGGCTGTTTCGACCAGCAGGACGGAAGGACACACCCCTATGAGCTGGTGGCAGCAGCCACTGGTCGGCTTCGACCTGGAGACCACGGGCACCGACCCGGCCGTGGACCGCATCGTCACGGCCGCCCTCGTGGACACCGTCGGAGCCCGCCGGCTGAGCGTCACCGGCTGGCTGCTCGACCCCGGCGTCCCGATCCCCGCCGAGGCCACCGCGATCCACGGCATCGGTGACGACCTCGCCCGCGGCAAGGGCCGACCGGCCAAGGAGGCGGTGGACGAGATAGCCGCCGCCCTCTGCGAGCGGCTCGCCGCCGGCCGGCCCGTCGTCGCCTTCAACGCCCCCTTCGACCTCTCGCTGCTCGACGCCGAGCTGCACCGGCACGGCCTGGCCCCGCTCGCCGAGCGGCTCGGCGGGCCGGTCGCCCCGGTGCTCGACGCCCTCGTCATCGACCGGGCCGTCGACAAGTACCGCAAGGGGTCGCGGACGCTCCAGCGGGTCTGCGAGGTCTACGGCGTCGAGCTGACCGACGCCCACGAGGCCGGCAGCGACGCCCTGGCCGCCGTCCGGGTCGCCGTCGCCCTCGCCGAGCGCTACCCCGCCGAGGTCGGCACCGTCCCGCTCGCCGGCCTGCACGCCCGCCAGGTCGACTGGTACCGCGACTGGGCCGAGGGGCTGCAGGCCTGGCTGCGCCGCGGCAAGGACCCGCAGGCCGTCATCGACCCGCGCTGGCCGCTCCGCTGAGCGCGCCCGGCGCCTCCGGCGGGCGGTGCGGGCCCGGGCGTGCACCTCACGCGACGTCAGGTGCCAGGCGCCGGCCGGGGCCGCCGGATCACCGGACATCGCGGCCGGTTCGTCACGCCACCGTGACCCGCCGTGTCCGCGTCGCCGTCGCCATGCTCGCCGTCCTGCCCGTGCTGCTCTCGGTCCTGCTCATCGGCCGGGGCGTGCCGTGGGGCTTCCTGCCGGCCCTGCTGCCGGCGGCCGGTGCGCAGGCGTTCCTCACCTACCGCAGGCTCGGCCGGCCGCGGACCGGCTGAGCTCAGGCCGCCGGGAAGTCGAAGCGGTAGCCCTGGGCGGCCAGCCAGGGCAGCAACTGCTTCAGCGCCGCGACGGTCTGGCTGCGGTCGCCCCCGCCGTCGTGCAGCAGGACCACGCCACCGGGCTTGAGCTGGCTCTGCACGGTGGAGACGATCGACGCGACGCCGGGGCGGGACCAGTCGCGCGGGTCGACCGACCAGCCGAGCGGGCGCAGGCCGAGGCCGGCGGCGACCCGCTGGTTGTCGGCGGTGAACCCGCCGCCGGGGGCGCGGAACCAGGACACCTTGGCACCCGGCCCGGCGGCCTGGACGATCTGCTCCTCGGCGTGGGCGATCTCGTACACCGCCCGGTCGTGCGAGAGCGCGGCGAACGGCTGCGGGTGGTCCACGCTGTGGTCGCAGAGCCGGTGGCCGGCCGCGACGATCCGCCGGACCATCGCCGGGTTCGCCGCGGCCTGGTTGCCGACCTGGCAGAACGTCGCCTTGACGCCGTACTGGGCGAGCAGGTCGAGCACCTGGCCGGTCGCCGGGCCGGGGCCGTCGTCGAAGGTGAGCGCGACCGTGCGGCCGCCGGAGGCGGTGGAGCGGACGATCGAGGTGGACACCCCGCCGGCGGGCGGCGGTGGCGGGGCCGGCGTCGCCGCGGGCGGCTGGGTGGCCGACGGGGTGACGGGCGGGTGCGCCGGCGGCTTGGCGGTGCTCGGTTCCGGGGGCCCGGGCGTGGCCGGCTTCGGACCGGTCGGCGTCGTCGTGCCGGGCGCCGGGGTGGCGCTCCCGGGTGAGGAGGGCGACGCGGCCGACGGCGACGGCAAGGGCGACGACGGCGACGAGGGCGAGGGCGGCGACGAGGGCGACGACGGCGAAGCGGCTGACGGGGTAGGGCCGTTGGGGGTCGCCGGGGTGGAGGTGGTGACGCCGGGCTGCGGCTGGAGCGCGCCGTTGGCGGTGCCGCAGGCGGCCAGGCCCAGCGCGGCGACCACCGCGACGCAGCCCGCGACCAGAGGCCGTCGGCGGCGCCGGGCGGGCGGCGACGAGGGACGCTGCGAGGTGGCGTGCACGGACATGGCTGCGACTCCTCGGATGCGGAGGTGGATGCCGGTCCTTGAAGCGGACTGAGCCCGGGCCGAGTTCAGTCCGACTGTCGGATAGGACGCCGATCCGACCACATCCGGTTGCGCCGGGCCAAGAGTCGAACCGGCCTCAGAACGGGTACCAGCGCACGTCGGTCGCCCCCGCGCGCAGCGACTCCACCCGGCGGCGGAACTCGGCCAGCGCGGCCGGATTCCCCGGCGCCTGCTGCGCGACCCAGGAGGCGCTGGCCGTCTCCCGGGCCCCGCGCAGCACCGCGAAGCCGGGCCAGTCCCGGACGTCCCAGCCGTAGGCCTCGGTGAACTCCCGGTACTCCTCGGCCGGGACGCCGTACCGGTCGTGGCTGAGCGCCAGCACCACCAGGTCGTGCTCGCGCAGGTCGTGCGAGACGTTCTCCAGGTCGAGCAGGACGGGCCCGTCCGGGCCGACGTGGACGTTGCGCGGCAGCGCGTCGCCGTGGATGACCCCGGTCGGCAGGTGCGGGGCGAGGTCGGGCAGCGCGGCGGCGAAGGCGTCCCGGCGGTGCCGCAGGAAGGCGACGTCGGCCGGGTCGACGTGCCCCTCGGCGGAGGCGAGCCAGCGCTCGACCGGGGCGAGCAGGTCGCGCCGGTCGAGCGGGAACGGTGGCAGCGGCAGCCGGTGCAGGGCGCGCAGCAGCGGCGCGAGGTCGGCGGGCCGGGCCGGGCGGACGGCGGGCGCGAGCCGTTGCCAGAAGGTGACGGGGTGTCCGTGGGCGAGCTGCGGCTCGGGCGGCACGCCGTCGTGGGGGCGGACCGCCGGGGCGCCCTGGCCGGCCAGCCAGTGGGCGACGGTGAGTTCGCGGTGCGCCCGGTCGTACAGCTCGGGGCCGCGGCCGACCTTGGCGACCACGGCCGGGTCGCCGAGGTCGAAGACGGCGTTCTCGCCGAGGGCGAGCAGCCGGGCGTCGCCGGGGCCGGGCAGGCCGGCGGACTCGCAGGCGTGGGCGAGCAGCAGTCGGGCGCGGCCCTCGTCGAAGGGGAGCATGGGGAGTCCGTTCCGTGCGGCGACCGGGACGGTGATCATCATGACGCACGCCCGCCGGGCCCCGCGCGATGCGGGGCCCGGCGGGCGTGTGCGGGCTGTCGGGGGGTCAGACCCCGATCCGGCGGTGCCGGGCGCCGTCGGGGGCGGGGACGGGGACGGGGGGCGGGACGGCCGCCGCGCCGTGGGGGCCGGCCGGCGGGAGGGACTCGCCGTGCGAGAGGTCGGGCAGCCAGCGCAGCCAGGACGGCAGGTACCAGTTGCGCTCGCCGAGCAGGGTCATCACCGAGGGCAGCAGCACCGCGCGGATGACCGTGGCGTCGATCAGCACGGCGACCGCCAGGCCGACGCCCATCTGCTTCATCGCCTGCATCGAGAGGGTGCCGAAGACCGCGAACACCGCCACCATGATCACCGCGGCGCTGGTGACCACCCCGGCCGTGGAGCGGATGCCGTGCGCGATGGCGGCCCGGGTCGGCAGGCCGCGGTCGCGGCCCTCCTTGATCCGGGAGACCACGAAGACGTGGTAGTCCATCGAGAGGCCGAAGAGGATCACGAAGAGGAAGAGCGGCACCCAGGACTCGACCGCGCCGACCCCGGCGGTGCCCAGCAGCGAGGCGCCCACGCCGTGCTGGAAGACCAGCGTCAGCACCCCGTACGCGGCGCCGACCGAGAGCAGGTTGAGCACCACGGCGGTGGCGGCGACGGCCAGCGAGCGGAACGAGGCGAGCATCAGCACGAAGGCGAAGGCCACCACGAAGCCGAGGACCAGCGGCATCGAGCCGGTCATCTTGTGGTTGAAGTCGTACGACCCGGCGGTGCGCCCGGTGACCGGGGCCTCGGTGCCGGGCACCTTGAGCACGGTGGCCGGGACGAGCTCGGTGCGCAGGGTCCTGAGCGCGTCGTTGCTGACGGAGTCGTTGCCGGTGCCGTTGAGCGGGATGTCGACGGTGGCGATGTTCTCGTCCCGGTGGACGGTGACGTCCACCGGCCCGTGCATCTTGCCGCTGGCCAGCGCCTTCGCCTTGAGGTCGGCGATGGCGGCGGTCATCGCCGGGGAGTCGATGTCGGTGGCCTTGATCACCACGCTGGCCGGGGCCGGGCTGCCGGGGAAGGCCGCCTCGATCTTCTGCGAGGCGGCGACCAGCTCGTTGCCCGCGGGCAGCTGCTGCTGGAAGGTCAGGTTGGCGGTGTGCATGGTGACCAGCGGCGCGGCCAGTCCGACCAGCAGCGCGCCGGCGAGCACGGCCGAGGCCAGCGGACGGCGCAGCACCGGGGTGAGGACGGCGTTCCAGACCCGGCCGCCGGTGGCGGACGCGTCGGGGCGGCGCAGCCTGGCGAGGAGCGGGACGCGGCCCTTCTCGACCTTGTCGCCGAGCATCGACAGCAGTGCGGGCAGCACGGTGAGCGAGCCGAGCACGGCGGTGATCACGACCACGATGGTGGCGTAGGACATCGCCTGGAACTCGGCGATGCCGGTGAGGAACATGCCGGCCATGGCGACCACCACGGTGACGCCGGAGACCAGGACGGCCCGGCCGCTGGTGGCGGCGGCGATCCGCAGCGCGGTGTCCGGGTCGCGCCCGGCGGCCCGCTCCTCGCGCTCGCGGCGCAGGTAGAAGAGGCAGTAGTCGACGCCGACGGCGAGGCCGACCAGCAGCATCACCGAGCTGGCGCTGTTGCTGGTGTGCAGGAGACCGCTGCTGAGCGCCACCAGTCCGCCGGCCGCGACGAAGGCGGTGATGGCGAGCACCACCGGCAGGACGGCGGCGACCAGGGCGCCGAAGGCGACCAGCAGGATGCCGAGGGCGAGCGGGACGGCCGTCCACTCGGCGCGGGCGAAGTCGTCCGAGAACTGGTCCTCGATCCACCGGCCGGAGCTGGCGTCGCCGAGCTCGACCACGGTCAGCTCGGGGTGCCGCTTCTGCACGGCGGCGACCGCGTCCAGGACGGCGGGGACGTTGTCGAGGGCCTCCTTGTCCTCACCCTTGACGTTCAGCAGGACCAGCGCCGAGTGGCCGTCCGCCGAGACCGCCCTGGTGTCGTAGGGGGAGCGGACGTCGGTGGCCTTGCCGGTGGCGTTGACGCCGGCGATCACCTGGTCGACGGCGGCCCGGAAGGCCGGGGCGTCGGCGGCGAGCGTGGCGCTCTGGACCAGGACGGTCTCGCTGGAGGGGGACTTCAGCCCGGCGTCGTCCAGGATCCGGGCGGCCCGGGAGACCTGGCCGGGCATCGCCTCGGACTGCTTGACCTCGGTGCTGCCGTGCACGCCGCCGAGGAAGGCGGCGAGGACGACGAAGATCAGCCAGCCGAAGACGGCGGTCTTTCTGTGCCGGGCGCTCCAGGCGCCCATGGCGGCAGCCGTGCCGAGCTTGGTCTTCACGGAATCCCCCTGGGAGAGCGGCGGTCGTCGCCGGGTGAGCGGTGGTGGGAGCGGGCGGCGGTCGACCGCCGGCCCGGTGCCGGTCGAGCGCCCGGCGTCCCAACCGACAGTAGAAAACGGCAGGTTGACGGGGTATCCAGCTGGCGGGGGAGTTCTCCCGGGGGTCCTCCTCGGGGGCGGGGTGGGGTTTTCCCTACCGGAGAACCCTGATTTCTCCTCCCTGCGGCGGGTGCGAACTCCACCCTGAGGGGGAGCGGTCTCCACCCGGAGCACGAGGTCAATCGACCTGTCGGCGGGCCAAGATGGTGCGGGGCCACCTCGCGGTGTCCCTTCGAGGGGGTTTGATCACGGGGGCTGCTTGCCGGGCGGCTAGCAAGTTCTCGTAAGATGACGTCCTCAGAACACTTACCTGCCGACCGGCTAGGGGCGGGCTCCTTCGCCCATGCCCTGCCGGTCCTCCGTCGCCCGATGTCCCGTCCCCCAAGGGCTGCGGTGAACCATGCCCAGGAGGCATCACGAGCATGTTCCACCGACTAGGACACTTCGTCGTCCGCCGCGCCTGGTGGGTGATCGCGGCGTGGGTCGTCGCGATGATCGCGATCGCCGCGAGCGCGCCGAAGATCGCCGCGCAGACCGACGAGGCCGCCTTCCTCCCCAAGCACTACGAATCGATCCAGGCCGCACAGGTCCAGGAGAAGGCCTTCCCGGCCAGCTTCACGCCCTCGGCGCTCGCGCTGTTCGAACGCAACGACGGCGCCCCGATGGGCGACGCCGACAAGGCCGCGATGACCAAGATCGTCCAGGGCCTCACGGACAAGAAGATCGAGCACGTCGAGAAGATCATCCCGGTCAGCGAGCAGACGACGTCCAAGGACGGCAAGTACGCGCTGGCGCCGATCGCCATCGACAAGACGACCCAGCAGTCCGACGCCTTCGGCGAGACCGCCAAGCACCTCCGCGAGGAGGGCAAGGCGCTCACCTCGGGCACCGACCTGAAGTTCCAGCTCGGTGGCGCCGCCGCCCAGGCGCTGGACCAGAAGGAGGCCTCCGGCGCGGCCGACGCCATCATCGCGCTCAGCAGCGTGCTGCTGGTCGCGATCATCGTCGGCATCATCTTCCGGAGCATCCTCGCCGGCCTGCTGCCGGTGCTGCTCTCGCTGGTCGTCGCCATGCCGACGTCCAACGGCCTGATCGCCTACGCCACCAAGGCCTTCGACCTGGAGAGCACGCCGATCCTGTCGGCCATCCTGATCGTCGTCGTGCTCGGTGTCGGCACCGACTACTTCCTCTTCCTGGCGTTCCGCTACCGCGAGCGGCTGCGCGCGGGTGACGACCGCAAGGAGGCCGTGGCCAACGCGGTCGGCCGGGTCGGCGAGGCGATCGCCTCGGCCGCCGGCGCGGTCACCGTCGCCTTCGCCGCGCTGATCCTCTCCAGCCTCGGCATGTTCAAGGCGCTCGGCCCGGCGCTGGCCATCGCGGTCGTCGTCACGGCGTTCGCCTCGGTCACCCTGGCCCCGGCCGTCCTCGCGGTCATCCCGGCGCGCGGCGTCTTCTGGCCCGGCAAGAAGTGGATGGCGGAGCCCGCCAACGCCCGCTTCGCCGCGCTCGGCCGCATGGTCCAGAAGCGCCCGGCCCTGGTCGCCATCGCCTCCGGCGGTGTGCTGGTGGCCCTGACCGCCGGCGCCCTCGGCTACAACGGCACCTTCGACCTCGCGGGCAGCTCCATGCCCAAGGACAAGGAGTCGATGGTCGTCCAGGACAGGCTGGTCAACGGCTTCTCCGCGGGCGCCGCCGACCCGACGCACGTCTACCTGTCCGCCACCGGCGGCGGCAAGCTCGACGAGGGCAAGTTCGACGGGTTCGTCGCCAAGCTCGGCGCCGTCCCCGGCGTGGCCAGCGCGGCGCCGAAGCCGCAGGTCAGCCAGGACGGCGCGACCGCCGACTTCACCGTCCTGCTCAAGAACGAGCCGGCCAGCAACGACGCGATCGACACCGTCACCGAGCTGCGCGAGGTCGCCCACGCGCAGGCACCGGCCGGCACCGAGGCCAAGGTCGGCGGTCTGACCGCGATCTACAAGGACATCAACCTGGCGATGAGCCACGACTACAAGCTGGTGTTCCCGGTCGCGGGCCTGCTGATCCTGCTCATCCTGGGCCTCCAGCTGCGCAGCGTGGTCGCCCCGTGGTACCTGATGGCGTCGGTCGGCCTCGGCTTCAGCGCCACCCTCGGCTCCTCGACCCTGCTGTTCCAGAACATCAAGGGCGAGCACGGCATGATGTTCATGCTGCCGATCCTCATCTACCTCTTCGTGGTGGCGATCGGCACCGACTACAACATCCTGATCATCGCCCGCCTGCGCGAGGAGGCCCGCGAGGGCCGCAACCCCCGCGAGGCGGCCCGCGAGGCCGTGCGCCACGGCGGTCCGACCGTCGCGGCGGCCGGCTTCATCCTGGCGGTGTCGTTCGCGACCTTCATGCTCGCGGGCAACATCTTCATGCTGGAGTTCGGCTTCGCGATGGCCTTCGGCATCTTCCTGGCGGCCTTCGTGATGGCGATGTTCTTCACCCCGGCGCTCACCGCGCTGATCGGCCGTGCCGCCTGGTGGCCCGGCCACGGGGACACCGGCGGCCACAGCAGCGGCCCGGCGGCCCCGCTGGCCGGCGCGCACGGCATGCCGGAGCCGGCCGGACGGCACTGACCGTCCCCGTTCCACGGCAGGCAGGCGGCGTCCGCTCCCGGCGGGCGCCGCCTGCCCCTTCGGGTGCGGAGCCAAACGTGACGTGCTGGGCAAAAAGTCCCCGGTCAATCGGGGTGCCACCGTGCTACAGTCGAAGCAGTTGCAGTTTTGGTTCCCATGAACGTTTGTGTGCGCCTGCTGGTTCCAACCAACAGGCGCATTTGTTTTGTCCGGTGTTTCAGTCTCCGGATGGGGATCGCGGCTACTTGGGGTCCACGACGTGTGGGCCCTGATGCCCCAGTTTTATGAGGAGACGGTTATGGCTACCGGCACCGTGAAGTGGTTCAACAGCGAAAAGGGCTTCGGCTTCATCGAGCAGGACGGTGGCGGCGCCGACGTGTTCGCCCACTACTCGAACATCAACGCCCAGGGCTTCCGTGAGCTCGTCGAGGGCCAGAAGGTCGAGTTCGACGTCACCCAGGGCCAGAAGGGCCCGCAGGCCGAGAACATCCGCGTCATCTGAGTCCAGCCTCCGAGCTGACTCGCGATCTCGCGCAGCGAGGGCCCGCACCGCACGGTGCGGGCCCTCGCCCATGCCGCCGAACGGCCGGGGCGGCGAACTCCTTCCCGACGGCCGACCAGCCCCGCACGGGCTGTGCCTCCCACTGGACGGAGACTCCGTGACCACCCCTGCCCGCCCGCCGCGCGACGGCGACCGCACCCGCAAGCCCCGCAGCCGCAACGGCGGCGCCGCCCGCACCGCCGGCTCCCGCGCCGAAAGCCCCCGCGGCCCCCGCCGCGGCACCCCGCGTGCCGCCGCCCAGCCGCCCGCCGACTTCACCGTCGTCGAGGGCACCCCGGCCCGGCCGCCGGCCGCGAGCTTCGCCGAGCTGGAGCTGCCCAAGGGCATCCTGAACGCGCTCACCCGTGAGGGCGTCACCGAGCCCTTCCCGATCCAGGCCGCCACCCTGCCGGACTCCATCGCCGGCCGCGACGTGCTCGGCCGCGGCCGCACCGGCTCCGGCAAGACGCTCGCCTTCGGCCTGCCGCTGCTCGCCCGCACCGCCGGCAAGCGCGCGGACGCCCGGCACCCGCTGGCGCTCGTCCTCACCCCCACCCGCGAGCTGGCCCAGCAGGTCACCGAGGCGCTCACGCCCTACGCGACCGCCGTCAACCTGCGGATCGCCACCGTCGTCGGCGGCATGTCCATCACCCGGCAGGCCAACGCGGTGCGCCGCGGCGCCGAGGTGCTGGTCGCCACCCCCGGCCGGCTGGACGACCTGATCAACCGCGGCGACGTCCAGCTCTCCGACGTGGCGATCACCGTCCTGGACGAGGCCGACCAGATGGCCGACATGGGCTTCCTGCCCCAGGTCACCAAGCTGCTGGAGCAGGTCGCCGAGGGCGGGCAGCGGATGCTGTTCTCCGCCACCCTGGACCGCAACGTCGACCGGCTGGTCAAGCGCTTCCTGTCCGACCCGGTGACCCACTCGGTCGACCCCTCGGCCGGGGCGGTCACCACCATGGACCACCACGTCCTCCAGCTGGAGCCGGCCGACAAGGCGTCCGCCACCGCGCACATCGCCTCCCGCGACGGCCGGCTGATCATGTTCGTGCACACCAAGCACGGCGCCGACCGCCTCGCCAAGCAGCTGCTGGCCAACGGCGTGAAGGCGGCCGCGCTGCACGGCGGCAAGTCCCAGCCGCAGCGCAACCGGGTGCTCGACCAGTTCCGCGACGGCCACGTGACCGCGCTGATCGCGACCAACGTCGCCGCCCGCGGCATCCACATCGACGGCCTCGACCTGGTCGTGAACGTCGACCCGCCGATCGACCACAAGGACTACCTGCACCGCGGCGGCCGCACCGCCCGGGCCGGCGAGTCCGGCACCGTGGTCACCCTGGTCCTGCCCGACCAGCGGCGCGAGGTCAACCGGCTGATGACGGTGGCCGGCATCCGCCCGACCACCACCAAGATCCGCCCGGGCGACGCCGAGCTGACCCGGATCACCGGCGCCCGCACCCCCAGCGGCGTGCCCGTCACGCTCGCCGTGCCGGTCGCGGCCCCGCCCGCCGAGGCCAAGACCGAGGCCAAGACCGCCGGGTCCGCCCCGCGCCGCCGCCCCGGCAAGCGCTCCGGACTGCCCACCGACGTCGACATGAACGGCAACCCGCGCCGCCCCCGCCCCAAGCAGCGCCTCGGCGCCGGTGGCGCCGGCGGCGGCGAGAACGGCGGGCGCCGTCAGGCCGCCGGGTTCATCGGCCGCTCCTCGGGCCGGGCCAAGCCCGGCTCGGGCTCCAAGTCCGGCTCCAACTACGGCACCGGCCGCCAGCGCCGCAAGGCCGACTGACGGCACGTCGTGACGTGACGCGGCCCGGCCCCCTCGCCACGAGGGGGCCGGGCCGTTCACCGTTGCGGGCGTCCGCCGCTTCGGGCGTCCGCCGCTTCGCCTGCCTCAGGCGTGCGCGGCGGCCGGGGCGAGCCGGCGCAGGCGCTCGCCGGTCTCCGCATCGCGCGGGGACAGGACGACCAACTGCAGGCCGCCCGGGGCCTGGAGCACCACCTGATCGAGCCGCAGCAGGCCCAACTCCTCGTGCAGTAGGTCTTTTTCGGCGCCCGCGCGTTCCTGCACCTCGTGCTCGTCCAGCCAGCGGTCCGCCTCCGGGAACTCCGCACGCAACCGCTTGATCAGCCGGGCCAGCCGCTGCGCCGCCGGGCCGCCGTCGCCGCCGCGCTCGGCGTAGGCCGCCCGCAGCTGGGCCAGGATCCGGCGGGCGTGGTACTCCCAGTCCACCGTCCGGGCCCGGTGGACCGGGTTGGTGAAGACCACCCAGGCCAGGTTGCAGTCCGCCGGCTCCCTCCGGGACAGCCGGAACAGCGCCTCCGCGCCCGGGTTCCACGCCCGGATGTCCCAGTCCGCGTCCATGACGAACGCCGGCGCCGGCCACTGCGCGTGCATCAGCCGCAGCAGCGGCGCCGGGACCTCCTCGGGCACCTCGATCCCGGCCTCCCGGGGGTGGCTCCCGGCCAGCCGGAACAGGTACGCGGTCTCGGCCCGGTCCAGTCGCAGGGTCCGCGCCAGCGAGGCCAACACCTCCGGAGACGGGTTGATCGCCCGCCCCTGTTCGAGCCACGTGTACCAGGTGACCCCGACCCCCGCGAGCAGCGCCAGCTCCTCGCGCCGCAGCCCGGGTGTGCGTCGCCGCACCCCCGGCGCCATGCCGACCTCCTCCGGCGTCAGCCGGGCCCGCCGGCTCCGCAGGAAGCTCGACAGCGCCTTCCGGCGGACCTCCGCGTCGCTCATCGTTCCCCGTCCCTCCCTGGTAGTCGGACTACCAGTATTCCCACGCACTGCTGCGGCTCTTCCGGCCCCGCGAGGCTTGATCCCGTCAACGGATCACACGCAGAGGGGACTTCCGATGAACCGTCAGTTCCGCCGCACCCTGGTCGCCGCCGCGGCGACCGCCGTCCTGCTCGGTACCACCGCGGCCCTGCCCGCCGCGGCTGCCCCCGCGTACCGGGCTCCGGCGGTGATCGAGGGCCACGCCCCGACGCTCGTCCCGGAGGGTGCCACCTGGGACCAGGCCCACCACCGCTTCCTGCTCGGGTCGCTGCGGCACGGTACCGTCTCCGCCGTGGGCACCGACGGCTCCGTCCACACCCTGGTCGACGAGCCGGGCACCCTGGTCTCGGTGATCGGCCTGCACGTGGACCAGGCCCGCGGCCGGGTCCTGCTCGCCAACGGCGACAACGGCGTCAGCGAGCGCACGTCCGCCGCGACCGCCGGCCGGCTGGCCGGCCTCGGCGCCTACGACACCGGGACCGGCCGGCGGCTGTTCTACGTCGACCTGGCCGCGGTGGCCGGCGACGGCGGGCCGCACTTCGCCAACGACGTGGCCTTCGGCCCCGACGGCACCGCGTACGTCACCGACTCGCTCGCGCCGATCGTCTACCGGGTCGCGGTGGACGGTACGGCCTCCGTGCTGCTCCGCGACGAGCGGCTGGCCCCGCGGCCCGGTGGCTACGGCCTGAACGGCATCGTCCACCGGGACGGCCGGCTCGTCATCGGCAAGTGGGACGACGGCACGCTCTGGCAGGTCCCGGTCCACCGCCCGGACGCGCTGCGGCAGGTCGAGGTGCGCGGTGACGCGGGAGCGCTGCTGCACCTGGACGGCCTGACCGGCCGCCCGGACGGCGGGATCGCCGGCGTCACCAACGCCCTGCTCGGCGCCGGCCGGGACGCGGAGGTCGAGCTGCGCTCGGACGACCACTGGCGCACCGCCCGGCTGGCCGCGGTCCGTCCCTCCGCCGATCCCGCCCCCACGGCGGTGACACCCGGCCCCGCCGGTGCCACCTACGTGCTGTCCGCCCGCCTCGACCTGGCCCTGGGGGGCAAGCCCACCGACGCGTTCACCCTGCGCCGGATCTGACCGGCGGCGCGGCGCCCGGCCGAGGACCACGCC